>JBJEED010000001.1:0-5010 GCA_051872765.1 Bacilli bacterium
ACCTCCTGAGTGCTCTTGCATCTGGCAAGTTAACTTTTTTTGTTTTTTAATATTCTTTCTATATAATCATTCGATTTCCCTACTTCAGGAAAACGATATGACACATTGCTATTACTAGTTTTACTTACATTTAGTCTTTCTTTATTTTTTCATTTTTCTTACCTTTTTTTCCATAGGGATTACGAACTGGATACCTATCTTCATAAGTAAAACTACTTTCAGGTATTACATCAAATTTATATCTGATAGTAATGTTTCTATCTTTATCTATTATAATCTTTTCAATTAATAATTCGTATAACTCTTTTTTTGATTTTTTTAAATCCAATAGTTGCTTAATCTTCTTAGTATAGTCTGGAATAACACTAGCACTATTTTTAATTCTGTATATTTCCATTTTTTGTTTTTCTATTTTATCATTTACTGATTTTAATTTTTCCTCATATTCTTTAGATAATTCTTTATACATTTCAGATGAGATTACATCTTCACATCTATCTTCATATAAAGTTGTTAATCGTTTTGTTATTTTATTTTTTTCAACCTCACATTGTTTAATTACTTTATATATATCATCTGTGCTTTCTCCAACTTTTTTTGATACTTCAGCATTTAACTTTTTAATATTCAATTTCTTAATATGAATATTTATATCTTCATCTATTTTTTCTAATAGCTGTTCTTCTAGATAATCATATGGATAAAAATGTGGATAACATCTTTCTCTTTTCGGATCTCTAGAATATCTATTACAATTTATTTCCCAATAATCTCTATTACTTCTATAATAAACAGATAATCTATTTCCACATTCAGCACAATATATTTTACCTTCTAATAGTCTTTTTGGTCTATCTACTTTAATACGATAATTTCTATCATTATTTTTCCTTATAGATTGACAATATTCAAATGTTTCTTTATCAACTAATGCTTCATGTGTATTTTCAACTACATCCCACAATCTTTCGTCTAATGTTATTTTCTTTTTTGATTTATAATTAACCTTTGTCTGAGTATGCTGTACCATATCACCTGTATAGATTCTATTTTCAAGAATTTTTCTAACTGTAGATATATTCCATTTAGTACCATCAATCAATCTTGAAGAATATGCGGTTTTTTTATAAGCACTAGGTGTTAGAACTCCTTCTTCATTTAATTTAGTTGCTATTTCGGATGGTCCAACTCCATTTGCTCGCCACTTAAATATCTTTTGAACTGTAGGTGCTGTTTCTGGATTAGGTATAAGATGACCTTTATCTTCAGGATCTCTCATATATCCATAACTAGGTAAGCTACCAATAAACTTACCTTTCTTCCTTTTTTCATTTAATACATTTCTTATCTTCACTGAATTTTGTTTGCTATAATAATCATTACAAGCAATTATGAAGGTTGAAGAGTCATTACTGGCTTGATTTTTAAAACTATCATAAGATTCTAATATAGATATAAATCTTATATTATTCTCTGGAAAATATGTTTCAATATAATATCCTGTCATAACATGATCTCTGCCTAATCTTGATAAATCTTTAACAATAACACAATTTATTTTTTTATCTTTGATATCTTGCATTAATCTTTGAAATCCAGGTCTATCAAAATCAGTTCCAGAAAATCCATCATCTACATATTCATTTACTAAATTATAATTATGACATTTAACATAATCTCTTAATAATTCTTTTTGGTTAGCAACACTTTCACTATCAGATTCATATTTTTTATCTTTGTCCCTATCTTCTTGAGATAATCTTATATAAATTCCAACATTAAAATCTATATCGTTCAAGTAATTATTATACATTTCAACCTCCAATCTCAATTACTCGATTGATATTAGGACAATAACATAATAACACTTGAATAAAAGCAAAACAAAACTGCGATTTATCTAGCACTTAAGTTTTGCTTTTCTTTCATAATTTCATCTATAAGATATCTCAAAATAAGATCCTCAAAAGTTATTTTCTTATTTATATTTTCATTCATATCAACACCTATTAAAATAATATGTTATAAAAAAATATATTATTATTTATGAACCTTTCTTTTATAGCTAATCAATTACTTTATATCAACATAATCACCGTTTATATAAACAACCTGTTTAAGATAAATATCAAATTTTCTATAATCTTTTATTTGATTTGTTTTCATAAAAAAATCAGTTAATTCTTTTATAACTGATTTCTTTGAATATCCTCCAACTAGCATAGTAGTTACATGACCATCATTAACTACAGTAGCCCTATATGTTTTTCTTTTCATTTAAATGCCTCTTTCTTAATTCTTCTTCTATCTCTTGATCTGCCCATGCAGAAACCTTACATGAACAAATTGTAAATACTCCAAGTAAAATTAAAAATATAATTCCTAAAATTTTCCCTATCATAATAATTACCTTTCTTTATTACTTTTTCCGAAACAAAAAAAATCACCGAAGTGATTTATTTATAAACTGCTAGATCTAGAGCAAGAGCAAATTTAACTACTGAGCTTTCTTTAATATGTTCTACCATATCTGGACCACACCTAAATTGTTTTTCAAACAATTTTATTTTAACACCATGAATAAAGTGATCTTTAAAAAATCGTTGTTCATGATAAGACATATCGGAGAGTATAGAATCTATCTCTTTAAGTTTAGCTTGATACTCTCTTTCAAATTCATCTTTCTTTTCAACATAAGATTCAATAGATGATTTTGGCACTCCAGAAGATTGAACTTTTATGTCAAACAAGTTAAGAGCAAGTGAAGGCGGTAAAACATTTCTGTACTTATACTTAATTATATTTAAATCTCTTATATAATCTTCCACATTTTCTCTTGTTCTTACATAGTCAAACATATCTAGTTCCTTCAAACTCAATAATTTCATATGCATCCCCCATTAATTAAAAAGAAGAGAAATAATGGCAATTTAATAAAGCTACTACTTCTCTTCTCTTCTTAATTTCGGTTTTAAAGGGGTCAAAATCCTTAAGTGAAATTTGTTTCACAGATAAATATTTTAATTTGTTGAAAACAATTTGTTTCATAAGACCACATCCAATCCCAATAAAACACATAACATATAAATTGTTACTTATTATAGTATTTTCTCGGAAAAAGTCAATAACAATTTAAAAAAATGAAATAGTTATCTCTTTTGATAATTATTTCATTTTACTATATTTTAACACACTCAGATAGGAAAACAAGTGGTGAATTATATATGTGTTTGAGGGGTGGAATTTTTACATTAAAGTCCTATTTTACAACGGTTTGCAATACTTTTTTCATCACTATTATCAACTAATTTTTTTAGTTCTTCAAAATAGTTTTTTGCATCAATAACATTATAAAATTCTTTATATAATAGAGGGCAAGCAATATTGTCGGTTGACTTTATGTTTAAATATACTTCATATTTATCAATATTCTTATATTGATTCATAATAATACCAATAAATCCTGTTAAGAATTCTATTTGATAATTATTAAAGATGTCTTTTTCTTCATTAATGCCTTTATTATCATTGTAGCAAAATTCTTGTAGTTCATTAATTATTTTATCTATATCCATGCTTCCACCTCGTTTTTGCAATTTATCTAGTATTATAGCAAATAAATATTATTCTGCAACAAAATTTTCTTTATTTATATTATACATATTTTTATACATTTGTACTCATTAATTTAATAACTTTTCTATTAATTTTCTTTTTTTAAAATAATCTCTAAAAAGCATTTCAAATTGAGTTACATATTGCATATGAATTCTTCCAATATGTTCTAATATTCCAACCTTAGTTCTTTTTTTTGAAGGTAAAGATTTTAACAATATTGCATAATGTTCAAATAAATACATTACTGAAAAGTCATCAGCATTACTCCACACCATAATTTGCAAAAATCTAAATAAAATATTTAAATCATCCTCATTATTTAAGTCCATTTCTTTCGTAATCTTTAACTTATTCCACATTTTTACATCAAAAGAATCATAAATAAATTTAATATTCTCATACATATTAAATACCATTGTATATTTCATGTTATGTTGAAAATATGGAATAAAATTATTATCTCCCCAATACTTCTTACATATCAGAAACTCTGGAACAAAATAATTCAACATATTTCTTATATGTAAATCTTTATGTGTTAAAGGATTAAGATTAGAATCAACATAATATATAAAGTTACTTAATACATCTAAAAATTGCTCATTAGCTGTTAAATATCCTTTTCTACAAAATGATGATTTCATGGCAGGAGTAATTTCATCATTTATTTTATCAATAATCTTATCAATGTCCCCACTTTTTATTATTCCATACATCCTACCACCATTATATTCAGTTCTTTTTAAAGATAATTCTAAAAGTTCTTTTTTTCTTTCTTTATTTTTCAACGCTATCACCTGTCGATATACATTATAGCACATAATTATAAAATGACCCAGCGTTTTACTAATATCTCCTAAAATAATGGGAAAATTATAATTGGTGAGGAATATGTTAGATAACAATTTAAAATATTGTAGAGAAGAATTAGAAATGACTCAAGAAGAACTAGGATATGTTTTTGGAGTATCAAGACAGACTGTTACAGGTTGGGAAACAAATCAAGATCCAATTCCACTTCCTAAACTAGTTAAATTTTCTAATATGTATAAATATTCACTAGATTATATTACTGGATTAACTCGTAAAAATGATAATTTTAAAGAAATTGGTAAACTTGATAAGAAACAAGTTGGAGCCAGTCTAAAAGATATAAGATTAAAGCTTGGATTAACTCAACAACAATTAGCCGATGAATGTATGATTACTCAAGCAACTTATAGTGGATATGAAAATGGCAAATACTTAATAACATCATTTTCATTATATACAATTTGTTATAAACATAATCTATCTATTTACGATGTATTAAAATAAAAGAAGGATTTATAGGATTTTATAAATCCTTTTTATTTAAAATTATATGATAATTACTTGGGAACAACGTAAGTT
>JBJEED010000002.1:0-25327 GCA_051872765.1 Bacilli bacterium
GGGACAAAATATTATAAAGCAGATGGAACAAGTGCAAATAAATGGAATATAGATATTGAAAAGGCTATATTATATGCAAAATGGAAAGATGTAACAGCAAAGACAATTAAAGTAGATAACACAACATATAGTTGTCCTGCTAATTATACATGTTCAAATGGAACATGTAATAAAGATAGTAAATGTACAAGAACTATAACAGGTACAGTATCTACTGTGTATTATTGTGAACATAACAATACTTATCAAAGTAGTGAAATATGTAATGATAAAAGCAGCTATACATGTCCTAGTGGTTCACAATTTGATGACTCTGATAAAAATTGTTACAAATATAATCAATCGTATTGTGCTTCGGGCTGGGCTAGCAAAAATAGTGGAAACTGCAGTTTCAAATGTGGAAGATCTTTTGCTGAAAGATATGATGAATGTTATTGTGTTGGAGGTTGTAGCACCAAATGTACATGTACATCAGGTTCTACTACTTTAAGGGATTGTTTATTACAACAATATTTATACAATTGTTACATATCAGCTTCTCCAAAAAAATATAATGGTGCTTTGAGATATTATTGTGATGTAAAAGATACTTATACGACTAGTAAACCAAGTAATTGTTCTAAGACTGACACGAAAGATGTAATAGCTAATCCTAGCGTTATATATGTATGTCCTACAGGATATAGTACAACAGATTCTCCTATAACTGAGAATAGTGTATGTATAAAGGAGGAATAGCATTATGAAAAAAATAACAATTATTATATTTTCTATATTTCTATTAGTTGGATGTAATAGTAAAAAAGAAGAAGTACCAGAAAATAATAATGCGATAAATGATATTAAAATAAATAATAAAGTAGAAAATATAACCCCTAAAGGAATAACCGTAGAAGTAAATGAGTTTTATTATAAAGATGGATATTCTACTGTTAATTTAAGTATTACTAATAATAATGATTATTCAGTATATATTGATAGTTATATAGTATATGTTTATGATAAAGAGGATAATTTACTTGGAATATTTAATCCTAAATTTGATGCTAATATTAATAGTGGTGATACAGCAAACCAGATGTTTAGTACAAATATTGATTTTACAAATTCTGATAGAATAAAGTATGAATTTAACAATATAGAAAAAATAGATTAAATGGTAAAACAGAGATTACTTAATCTCTGTTTTATAATAATTTACTATTAGTTTTTAAAAAAAATATTGACATACAAATGTTTGTAATATATACTAACAATAGTCTAATAAATTAAAAATTATTTTTATTTTTGAATAATAAATTTAATTTAGAAAATGATAATAATGAGGTAGTTTATGAATGATAAAATTATAGTTAAAAATGCAAGAGAAAATAATTTAAAAGGAATAAATATAGAACTTCCAAAAAATAAATTAATTGTTATGACTGGTGTATCTGGTAGTGGTAAGTCTAGTCTTGCTTTTGATACGATATTTGCAGAAGGACAAAGACGTTATGTTGAGAGTTTAAGTGCTTATGCAAGACAATTTTTAGGTAATATGAATAAGCCTGAAGTTGATAGTATAGAAGGACTTAGTCCAAGTATATCAATAGATCAAAAATCTACTAATAAAAATCCTCGTAGTACAGTTGGAACTATTACTGAAATATATGATTATTTAAGACTTTTATATGCCCGTATAGGTATTCCTTATTGTAGTAATCATAATATACCAGTAAGTGAACAGAGTATTGAAGAAATGACTAACAAGGTATTAGAGCATGATGATGGAACAAAAATAGAAATTATGGCTCCCGTTGTTCATGGTGAAAAAGGTACACATAAAGAATTAATAGATGAACTTAGAAAAGATGGATTTGTAAGAGCATACATTGATAATGAATTAATTGATTTAAATGATGAAATAAATCTTGAAAAAAATAAAAAACATAATATTAATGTAGTAATAGATAGACTTATTATAAAAGATGATGCTAGAGGAAGGATTTTTGAAAGTATTGAAACATCAACCAAAATGGCAAATGGAAAAGTTGTAATTAATATTATAGGTGATAAGGAACTTGTATTTAGTGAAAATTATGCATGTCCATTATGTGATTTTAGTTTGCCTGAATTAGAACCAAGATTATTTTCATTTAATAGTCCATATGGAGCGTGTCCATTGTGTAAGGGTCTTGGTGTTAATATGCATATAGATGAAGATATACTAATACCTGATAAAAATAAATCTATCATGGATGGAGCAATCGCTTCCTTTCAAAGTGGAGAAACTTTAAATATTGCGTATAAAAAGCTTAGTTTAGTTGCAGAACATTATAATATTGATTTATATAAGCCAGTTAAAGATTTAACTAGAAAAGAGTTAGACATTATACTTTATAAGTCACCGGATAAGATAGATTTAACTCTTACTACAAGAAGTGGAAGTACTCTTAAGAGTTATGATTATTTTGAAGGAATAATAACTAATTTAGAAAGAAGATATATTGAGACAACATCTTCTTCTATTCGTGAGTGGATTGAAAAATATATGACTGAATTACCATGCTCAAAGTGTAATGGAGCAAGACTTAAAGATGAAGCATTAAGTGTAAGAGTTGGTAATAAAAATATATATGAAATTAGTGAACTTAGTATAAAAGAATTAATAGATTTTTTTGATAAATTAAAACTCAATAAAGAACAAGCAGAAATATCATTTTTAATAATTAAAGAAATCAAAGAAAGATTAAACTTTTTAAAGAATGTTGGTCTTGAGTATTTAACATTATCAAGGAATGCATCTACACTTTCAGGAGGAGAAGCACAAAGAATTAGACTTGCTACTCAAATTGGAAGTAGATTATCTGGCATACTTTATGTTCTTGATGAACCATCTATTGGCCTTCATCAAAGAGATAATTCTAAATTAATTGCATCTTTAAAAGAAATGAGAGATTTAGGTAATACTTTAATAGTGGTAGAACATGATACTGAGACTATGCTAGAAGCTGATTATATAGTTGATATAGGACCAAAAGCTGGAAATGATGGAGGAAATTTAATATTTGAAGGAACTCCAGAAGAAATACTCAAATGCGATGAATCGATTACTGGTAGATATTTAAGTGGAAAAGAGAAAATAGAAATACCAGAGATTAGACGAAAAGGAAATGGTAAGAGTATTAAAATTAGTGGTTGTAAAGAAAATAATCTTAAAAATATTAATGTAGAATTTCCTCTTGGAAAATTTATTTGTGTGACAGGTGTATCAGGTAGTGGTAAATCTACATTAGTAAACGAAATACTTGGAAAAGTATTGATGAATAAAATATATCATTCAAAAGATAAACCAGGTAAATATAAATCAATTAAAGGTTTAGAATATATTGATAAAGTTGTAAATATAACACAAGATCCAATTGGTAGAACTCCAAGAAGTAATCCTGCTACATATGTTGGTGTATTTGATAGTATTAGAGAAGTATTTGCTGAAACTCGTGAAGCCAAAATACATGGTTATGATAAAGGAAGATTTTCCTTTAATGTTAAAGGTGGTAGATGTGAAGCATGTTGGGGAGATGGTGTTAAAAAAATCGAAATGCATTTTCTACCAGATGTGTATGTACCATGTGATGTATGTAATGCTACTAGATATAATAAAGAAACTTTAAAGATTAAATTTAAAGGATTAAACATTTCTGAAGTACTTGATCTAAGAGTAAGTGAGGCACTTGAAGTATTTGAAAATATACCAAAAGTTTATAAAGCACTAAAAGTTATGAGTGAAGTTGGTCTAGATTATGTAAAATTAGGTCAACCAGCAACAACATTATCAGGAGGTGAAGCATCAAGAGTAAAATTAGCTCGTGAACTTCAAAAGAAACCTACTGGTAAGAGTGTATTTATATTAGATGAACCATCTACTGGTCTTCATCAAGATGATATAAAAAAACTTTTATCTATATTAAATAGAATAGTTGATAATGGAGATACAGTTATTGTTATTGAACATAATCTAGATATAATTGCAGTTGCTGATCATATAATTGATCTTGGTCCTGAAGGAGGAAGCGGTGGTGGAGAGATAATTGCATCCGGAACACCTGAAGAAGTTGCTAAAAATCCTAAGTCTTACACAGGAGAGTATTTAGCAAAATATATATTTAAGTAGATATAGAAAAATAAATCTATATCTTTTATTTTATCTATTTATTTTGTATAATTATTATGGGTGAGTAAGAAGTATGGATATAAAACAAATAATTAATAATTTATCAGTTGGTGCAACTAAACTGCTTATTGATATAGTAATAGCTCTATTAGTATTAGTAATAGGATTTAGAATAATTAAATGGCTTGAAAACAAGATGAAAAAAGAAAATAAATTATCAAAATTAGATTCTAATGCTAAAGGATTCGTTGTTAGTTTTATTGTGGTAACTTTAAAAATATTATTAATAATAATGGTACTTATGATAATTGGAGTGCCTATGGCATCACTTGTAACTATTATTGGTTCTTGTGCAGTGGCAATAGGTCTTGCTCTTCAGGGAGGACTATCTAATATTGCTGGTGGGCTTATGATACTTTTATTTAAACCATTTGTAGTAGGAGATTATATATTAGTAGATTCATTAGAAGGTAGAGTAAAATCAATTACAATGTTTTATACTACAATAGTTTCAGTAGATAATAAAACAATACAACTACCTAATGGAAATTTATCAAATTCTAATATAGTTAATTTTACTCATTGTAAGACAAGAAGAGTAGATTTGAAAATTTCTGTTTCTTATGATAGTGATATTTCTAAAGTTAAGAAAATTATTAATGATGTTATAGATGGTCATCAATATGTATTAAAGGATGAAAGTGTAGTGGTAAGATTATTAGAGCATTCTGATAATGCTTTAGTTTTTGCGGTAAGAGTATGGTGTAATAGAGAAGACTATTGGAATTTGTATTTTGACTTAATGGAAGAAATAAAAGTGGCTCTTGATAAAAATAAAATAGAAATACCATATCAACAAGTGGATGTTCATATGAAAAAATAGTGTTTTAAAAACACTATTTTAAATTGAAATAAAAAACCAATTATGATATTATATTTATATATAGTAATGGAGGCTTTATTATGAAAACACAAATAGCTAATAATATTAAGGTAAAATTATATGAATTGTTGAAGAAATATTATCAAGAATATATAAATAATAGAAATGAAAACCTTAAAAACGAATATAACTCTATTAAAACTATATATAATAAATTAAACGGAATGAATTATGATGAGATTGTAGAATTTATTTCGAATAATAAAGTTCCAAAACAAGTAATTCAAATATATGAAGAAGCAATAAATGCAGTCAAGAAAAAAGAAGATAGTGTTAAAGAATCTGACAATCTTACAGAAAAAAAAGATAAAGATAAAGAATTTGTAAGTAAAATGAGAAAAGAATTATATTTGCAAACATATAACCTATATAATAAAGCTAAACTAGATAAGTCACTGGCAAAACAATATAATTATTTAAAACAAATATATGAAGAGTTACTTACTAAGAAAAGTGCTTTAGAGATATCAAAAATGTTTAGAAAATTACAAGCAGAATATAAAGAAAAGCAAGATTATGAAAAAAAAGCTATTAAACAAGCAATTGAAACATTTGAGTCAGTAACTATAGAAGTATTAGGAAATATAAAAGATAAAAAAGATGATAAAGATAATACACAAGTCGAAATTAAAGAGAAAACATCAACAACTTCAAATGATGATAATATAAATAAAACTAATTTAGAAGATAATAAAGGTAAAACTAAAGGCTATTTTAAAGATGATTCTTTAATAGTGTTAAGTGATGATGAAATACAAAAAATAGATAATATTAATAGCAAAGTAGTAGAATTACAAGAAAAGTTATTAAATGCTAATAATAGTGAAAATGAGATTCAAATTAGAAAAGAGATATCTCAATTATGTCAAGAAAGAGAAAATATTGTTTCAAAATATTTAGGTACATCTGGAATAGTTAGTGTTAAAGAGTTAGAAAGTTTAGAGTTTGAATATGCAAGAGCAAGTAGTAAAAAAGATAAGTCATATACATTAACAGAAGAAGAATATTCTAGTGAGTTAAGAGGTACTATTGAAAGATTATCTGACTTAAAATTTTTTGGAGTTGATAGTATATTTGTATCTGGAAATAATGAATCTGAAAGAAAACAAAATTATGAAAAGTTACTTGCTGAAACCAATAAAAAATATGGCAATTTAGTTTCTTGTGTTTATCAAAACTCTAATCCAGTAATTGCAAATGTATCATCTTCTCCTGATACTGCTATTAAAAGTGATAATTTAATTTCATATTTAGAATTATATAATTTGAGAAATGGGTATGGTGAATTTAAGAGAAAATCAGGATCATTAAAAATAGGAAATGAAGTTATTACCGCAAGTGTTTATGAAGAAAAAACTAAAATGATAAAAGACTTAATTAATCAATTTGTTGTAAATTCATCAAATAAAGTTAGAGATATGGGTGGAAGCGTAGTAGTAGATGATGTAAGTAGAAATAAGGATGTAGTAAAGCAAGATATGCTAGTTAAAATGAATGAAATGTATGAAAATATGTTGGTTCAAAAACAATCTTTAACTCAAGGTATGCAACAAGATCATGGAATTGAGTTATGAACTTAGATAAAATAATAAAAAGACAAACTTTATCTCTCATGGTTATAGTAATAACATTAATAATATTTATAAGTAGTGTTATGTATATATTATTTTTTGAAATTGATAATTATAGTGAAAGTAAGAATGATTTTGAGATAGAATTTTGTATAGATAAAAGTTGTGAAAATAAATATTATAACTACAATAATTTGATTGGTACAAGCAGAATGAATGATAAGGTTGTATTAAGAAAGATAAATAACTATGATAATAGATTATATGCTATATTAGAAGAACCATATGTATTTACAATTAAAAATAATATTAAAGATTCGACTATTGGAATAGCTATTAATTTAAGAGAAGATTATTTAAAAGATAATACATATAAAAAATATTTAAATAATGTTTACATAGCAATATGTGAAAAAAATAAAGAGTTATTAATCACTAGATATGAAGATATTGATGGATACTTGCTTAATAATATCAATATTAATAATAATGAAGAGAAAACATATTATATTTGGTTATGGACTGAAGATAGTAAATATTCTTTTGACCAATATTTTGTTGCTAGTATTGAAATAAATAATGTAAATTAGAAAATAAATTAATTACATACCAAACAATTTTAAGGAATTTATCCGTTAAAATTGTTTTTTTTATTATATTATTTAATAAAAGTTAGTTATAGTGAAACCTTATTAATTTTGATTAATTCTTGATTTAATCTATATGTTTTGATAAAATCTATTTTATGGAAAGAGATAAGATTAAAAATTTTTGTATAATAGCGCATATAGATCATGGTAAGAGTACATTAGCTGATAGAATACTTGATATTTGTGGTGCAATAAGTGAACGAGAGAGAAAAGAACAGATACTAGATTCTATGGATCTTGAACGTGAGCGTGGTATTACTATTAAATTAAATGCAGTTGAACTTGAATATAAAGGTTATATGCTTCATTTAATAGATACTCCAGGGCATGTTGACTTTAGTTATGAAGTTAGTCGTAGTTTAGCAGCTTGTGAGGGGGCTATACTAGTAGTAGATGCTACTCAAGGTATAGAAGCTCAAACTCTTGCTAATTTATATCTTGCACTTGATGCTAACTTAAAAATAATTCCAGTTATAAATAAAATAGATTTGCCAAATGCTGATCCTGAAAAAGTAACTCAGGAATTAATTGATAATATAGGATTTGATAGAGATGAAATAATATTATGTTCTGGTAAAACAGGAGAAGGTGTTGATAAATTATTAGATGCGGTTATTGAAAGAGTTCCTAGTCCTAAAAGCAATAGTAATAAATTAAGAGCATTAATATTTGATAGTTATTTTGACTCATATAAGGGAGTAATAATATTAGTTAGAATAGTGGATGGTTGTGTTAAGATTGGTGATAAGATTAGATTTATAAATAGTGATGCTGTATATGAAGTTTTAGAACTTGGAAAGCATACACCAAAAGAAAAGAAAATGAATATGTTATCATCTGGAGAAGTTGGATTTATTAGTGCATCTATTAAGAGTATTACTGAAGTAGAAGTTGGAGATACAATTTGTATAGATGGAGATAAAGTTGAAGCATTACCTGGTTATAAGCCTATGAAACCAATGGTATTTTCAGGTATTTATCCAGTTGATAGTTCTAAATATAATTTATTAAAAGAAGCGTTATTAAAACTTAAACTAAGTGATGCATCTTTAGTATTTGAACCAGAAACATCTGTTGCATTAGGTTTTGGATTTAGATGTGGTTTCTTAGGTCTTTTACATATGGAGATTATTGAAGAAAGAATAGAAAGAGAATTTAAAATAGATATAATCGCAACTTCACCTAGTGTTATATATGAAGTTGTTTTAAGCGATGGAACAAGTATTAATATAGATAGTCCATCTAAAATGCCAGAACCAACAAAAATTTCTAAAATATTAGAGCCTTTCGTATCATGTAATATTTATGTACCAAGTGAGTATGTAGGTTCAATAATGGAATTATGTCAAGATAAAAGAGGAATATATAAAAATATGAGTTATCTTGATGAAGCTCGTGTAAATATAACATATAATTTACCATTATCAGAAATAGTTTATGATTTTTTTGATAAATTAAAAAGTTATACAAAAGGATATGCATCTTTTGATTATGAATTTATTGGTAATGTAGAGAGTAAACTAGTTAAATTAGATATATTATTAAATGGAGAAGTGGTTGATGCTTTAAGTATAATCGTACATAAAGATTTTGCATATAAAAGGGGAAGTATAGTATGCAAAAATTTAAAAAAAGTTATTCCTAGACAAATGTTTCAGGTTCCTATACAAGCAAGTATTGGATCTAAAATAATTGCTCGTGAAGATATACCTGCAATGAAAAAAAATGTGTTAGCTAAATGCTATGGTGGTGATGTTTCTCGTAAACGTAAACTTTTAGAAAAGCAAAAAGAAGGTAAAAAAAGAATGAAGCAAGTAGGTAGTGTATCTATACCACAAGAGGCATTTTTAACTATACTTAGTTCTGATAATAATGAATAATTAATTAAAGAAAGTAAGAGAGTCATTATACTCATTATCATTAGATATCGTAATATTACTTTCTTTTTTTTGTTCATCTTTATTAAAAATAGATTTTTCTTTAGTAATAAATGGTCTTATTTCTTTGTATACTGGTATTATTTTTTTTACTACATTCAATGTATTACTAGTATTCTTAGCAATATTAGAGATATTTATTGATTTTAATATGGAAGATAAATTCATTTAAATCACCTATAATAGTTTATTAAATAAATTAAAAATGTTGATATAAAAGTAAAAATAAGAAAAATCTGTTTTTATTTTTTACTAGTTATGATATAATGCTAGTATAGGGTAAAGAGGAAATTTTAGTGTGCTTATTTATTCTAAATCATATCAAGAGTAGGTGATAAAGTGAAAGGAATTGGTAAAGAATTTTCTGAATTTATATTAGGAATTGGTAGAGGATTTAGTTATGTTTTTGTAAAGCTTCCAAAGAAGATATTAGGTTTGGATAAGAAAAAAACTGAAAACGTAAATACTACTGATACTACAAGTACTGCCGTAACTTCAAATCCGAATGCAATTGATAAAGGTAAAAAAGGTTTAGTTGGAAGTCTTTCTGATAAAATTAACAATTGGTATGAGAATTTACCATCAGTTAAAGCAAAAAGAGCTAAACTAGAAGCATCTTTAGTACCATATGTTTTGGATAAAGAAAAAGATTCTATTAAGAGTGATAAAAAACATACTTATGAATATTTTGCTAAAGATGAAAATGGAAAATTTGTAAAAGGATATTTTCCAGCTTTTTCGACTTTAGATGTTTATTCTTATTTAACTGATGAAAAAATGACAGTTTATAGTATTAAAACAAGTAAAGTTATTGAATTTTTACATGGAGATGTTGGTGGAAAAAAATCTAAGATGAAAACTAAAGACTTAGTTTTTTGGCTAACGCAATTATCTACATATATAAGGGCTGGTATTCCACTTACAGATTCTGTAAAAGTTTTATCACAACAAGATAAAAGAAAAAAATATAAAGGGTTATATGAAGCAATAGTATATGAATTATCAATGGGACAAACTTTTTCAGAAGCGTTAGCTAAGCAAGAAGGATCTTTTCCCGCATTACTTATAAATATGATTAAATCAGCAGAAATGACTGGTAGTATAGAAGATACACTTGATGAAATGAGTGAATATTATCAAGAAGCAGAAGATACTAAAAAAGCAATTATAAGTGCGATGGCATATCCATCTATAGTATTAGTGTTTGCTATTGTAATCGTTATATTTATGCTTACATATATAGTTCCTAAGTTTGTAGATGTTTATGCATCAATGGGTAGTGAAATACCTAAAATTACACAAATAACCTTAGATGTTTCTGCTTTTTTACAAGAAAAGTATTTGTATATAATATTAGTTGTATTGATAATTATAGTTGGATATGTTCTTCTTTATAGGAATGTAAAAGCATTTAGAACATCTATGCAAACACTATTTATGAAATTACCAGTTATTGGACAATTAATAGTTTCAAAAGAGATGAGTATGTTTGCAAGAACTTTTGCATCTTTACAGAAAAATAATGTATTGCTTACCGATAGTATTGATATTCTTGCAAAAATAACTAGTAATGAAATATATAGAGAATTAGAACTAAGAACAATTCAAAATTTAATTAAAGGTAACAAAATGAGTGAAACATTTCAAAATCACTGGGCTATTCCAGATGTTGCATATTTTATGATTGTAACTGGAGAATCTACTGGAGAGCTTGCTGAAATGTTAGATAAAGTAGCAGATTTTTATACAAAACAACAGAAATCTACTGTTGGTATGATTAAGACTTTTGTAGAACCTGTTATGATTTTATTTCTTGCAGTTGTTGTAGGATTTATCTTAGTAGCAATTTTAGTACCAATGTTTGGAATTTATTCAACAGTTGCTTAAGGTGGGAGTTATGGATATATTTTATAGTATATGTTTAGGTATTCTTGGAGCTGTATTTGGAAGTTTTCTTGCTTGTATGGGATATAGGATACCAAATAAAATAAAAACTACTTATCCAAGTAGTTTTTGCTCTAATTGTAATAAATCTTTAAAATGGTTTATGAATATACCAATATTATCATATATATTATTAGGTGGAAAGTGTTTTTATTGTAAGAAAAAGATTGGATTTATATATTTCTTTTGTGAAATATTATGTTCTTTTCTATTTGTACTTAGTTATAATTTATTTGGTATTTCATTAGAATTCTTTTTATCTATTATATTATCGTGTGCATTAATAGTAACAATAGTAAGTGATTTTCTATATTATTATATATCCGATAGAGTATTAATATTTAGTTGTATTGGAATATTTATATCTATGATGTTTTATTTAGAACCAATGGATATATTAATTAGAGTTATTTCTGGTATTATATTATTTTTAGTAATGATTGGTATTAAAATAATGGGAAACTCTGTATTTAAAAGGGAATCATTAGGTGATGGTGATATTAAATTAATGGGTGTAATAGGTTTGTCTATTGGTTTATTAAATAGTTTCATATCTTTATTTTTTGCATCTGTATTAGCGTTAATATTTTCACTTATTACATTAAAAAAGAACAAGGAAGGACTCGTTCCTTTTGGACCCTTTTTATTATTAGGGGCATTGCTTGTATTATTCTTAACAGATGTTATAAATCCTTATATAACTAGTTTGTTTTCATTATAAATATTCTTATAAAAATAAAAAATAATCGATGAAGTGTTTATTTATCGATTATTTTTTAATAACTTAAAAATCATTTTATTTATGAATTAATACTTTAGTACCAACTTCTGCATATTCTCCTAATGTCATTGCATCACTATCTTTCATATTTACACAACCATTAGATCCATTTGTAAGATATCTTGTCTTATCATTATATTCATCATGACTTCTCCATTCATCTGCACCATGAAATCCTTCTTCATTATCATTAAATACAACAAATATATTTACATGTTTTTTATAATTTTTACCAATTAAATATGTATCATATTCTATGCGTGATACTTCAGTACAACCAAGATTAGTGCCTGGAATAGTTCCTTTATTTGGATTTCCTGTTATTACATCTGCTTCAAATACAATTTCATTATCCATATATATTCTTACTATCTGTAAGGATATATCAACTTCAATATAAGTATTAGGAAGAGATGTTAATGCACTCTCATCAATATACCCTTGATATAAATATGGTATAGTAACTAATCTTTTATTTTCATTATAAGAAGAGCCTAAAATAACTTTATCATATTTATTTAATGAGCAAATTGAATTATTATTTTCATCATATAAAATAGCATCTTTATTTAAATAAGCTGCAGAACCACTAATATTGTATTCCTCTTTAGGAATTAACTCTGTTTCATTATAATAATCATTTTCTTCTTTAGAACATCCAAGTATTTCATTTACTCTTCTCATAACATCATTATAATTATATCCTGCTTCTGTTAATAATTGCTTTCTTAAATCACCATTTCCCCAATTTCCTTTTATTACATCTTCTGCTATTTCATCTAAATAATTATTTGTTTGTGTATATGGAAGATTATTATCAGGATCTATTACTGGTGATGGAGTTAATGTTGGTTCAACATATATTATTTCGTTTGTCTCATTAATATTTCCCTTAGTAACACTAGTAACTTCGATAGGCTCTTTTCTTACTTCAGTATTTTTATTGTTAGATTTTTTTATTCCATAACATGCACTCATTAAAAATATATTAGCAGCTAGAATTAGTGCTTTCCATCCATTTTTCTTCATTTAAAATCCCCTTTCTTAAATTGACAAATATAATATCATAAAATTATTTATTTTGCAATATATTATGAGAATAGAATAAGTTTTAAATAAGTTATATTTATTTAATAATTTCTCTTTAAAAAAAAAATTATATATGTTATTATTAGAATATGAAAGAGATAGTAGATATATTAGTAAATAATGGATATGAAGCGTATATTGTAGGTGGTTATGTTAGAGACTACCTTTTAGGTATTGAATCAAAAGATATAGATATATGCACTAATGCATCAATTGATACTATAATTAAATTATTTAAAGGTAGGGGAGTCGCATATAAACAATATTATGCTTTTCATATAGAAAAAGATGGATATTCATATGATATAACTTCATATAGAAAAGAACTTAGATATAGAAGAAATAAACCTTCTGAAATAGCCCCAGCAAAAGATTTAGCAACAGATTTATTAAGAAGAGATTTTACTATTAATACCTTGGCAATTGATTCAAATGGAAGATTAATTGATATTTTAGGTGCTAGAAAAGATTTAAATGCTAAAGTATTAAAAGTAGTAGGGGATACTGATAAGAAATTAAGGGAAGATAAAACAAGAATAATAAGAGCACTTAGGTTTGCGTGTACTTTAGATTTTGATTTATCACCAGAAATATTAGAGTTTATGTCAACTAAAAAAGCACATCTTGTAAGTGAAATACCAAATGAATATAAAAAAAGAGAATTAGATAAAATATTTGATAGTAAAAATTCTTATAAATTTTTCTTCTTTATTAAAAGATATAATTTGGAAAAATATTTTAATATACATTTAAATATGGAAATTTATAACATAAAGGAAACATATAATAGATATGGTATATGGGCTCAGATAGAAACAGATTTACCTTTTTCTAATAAAGAAAGAAAAATAATAGATGATATTATTAAAATTATTAAATCTGGTGATATAGATGTAAATGATGTATCTAAATATAGTGATGATGTAATTTATAATGCTGCTTCTATTCTTAATATGATAGATAAAGTAAAATCATTAAAGGAACTTGTAACACTTCATAGCATAATTGATATTGATTTATCAGTTGGTCTTATGATAAAGTATGTAAGTGCTAATAATTTTAAAAAAGTATATAGAGATATTGAAAGAAAAATAATAGAGGGTTATTTGGCAAATGAAAGTAGTGCGATAGAAGAATACTTGAGGAATTTATAATATGGGAGATTTAAGAAATTCGTTTATAACTAAAGATTTTGTTGTTAATTCAAATATAATAAAATGTGTTTCAAATTTAGATATTAATCTAGATGAATTTTTACTTTTATTATATTTTATTAATGTTTCAGTCGATTTAGATAGTGATAGTATTAAAGAAAAACTTGGATTTGATGATGATAAGATTGCAAGTGTTTTTAGTAGTTTATTAAATAAAAAATATATTGAAATGAAAGTTACTAAAACAGGTGGTAATATTCAAGAACAAATTAATTTAAATCCATTTTATGATCGACTTGCATTAAATAAAAAAGCAGAAGATAAAAGTACTGATATATTTGCTTTATTTGAAAATGAACTTGGAAGAACTCTTTCATCTTTTGAATATGACTTAATTAATAAGTGGCTAGAAAATGGCACTTCTGAAAATACAATAAAAGAGGCATTAAAAGAAGCAATATTAAATGGTGTTACTAACTTTAAATATATTGATAAAATTATTTATGAATGGTCTAAGAAAAACGTTAAAAGTCGTATTATAGAAGAAAAAGAAACTACAGAAATGTTTGATTATGATTGGTTAGATGATAATGAATAAAGATATTATAATTAATGAATTAAATAAATTATTTAATAATCCTAAATGTGAACTAAAGTATACTAATGATTATGAATTACTACTATCAGTTATGTTGTCTGCTCAAACAACTGATAAAAGTGTTAATGAAGTTACTAAGGCTTTATATAGCAAATACGATACCTTAAGTAAATTAGATGCTCTTAATGTTGATGAAATATCTAAATATATTAAAAAAATTGGTTTATATAAGACTAAGGCTAATAATTTTAAGAAAATTGTTTCTAGATTAATGGAGATAGGATATGTTCCTCAAGATAGGAATTTTTTGGAAAGTTTACCTGGTGTTGGAAGAAAAACTGCTAGTGTTGTTTTGTCTGAATTGTTTAATGAGCCTTCTTTTGCAGTGGATACTCATGTTTTTAGAACTGCTAAGAGACTTGGTATTACTAATGATAAAGATGATGTTATAAAAACAGAAATAAAATTAAAAAAGTATTTCAATCAAAATGAATGGAATAGAGTAAATTCACAATTAGTATTATTTGGAAGATATGTTTGTACTAGCAAGAAGCCAAAATGTGATGAATGTAATTTAAAATCTATTTGTAAGTATTATAATAAATAAGTGATTAATTAATATAAAAACACAATTCTAAAAATGAATTGTGTTTTTATATTAATTTACTACAACTGTTTGCGTAAATGTTCTGTTTACTAATAATGTTTTATATGTGAATGTTACTGTATATACTACTTTATATGTTCCAACATTATGTGTTATATCAGTAGGTGGAATTGAAGTCGTTGAACCATCTTTAGTAATTGATGTTGTAACAACACTTAAATTAGTAACATTTGATTTTATTTCTTGATTATTGTATTTAATTGAATCTATTGCGTAAGTGCCAAGTTCAGTGAATGTATCGTTTACCTTTAATGATTGAGAAAGGCCACTCATTTTAACTGTTATATCTGAATCTTTTATTGTTTCAACTGGTGGGTTTGGAGTGTTAGTTGAATCACCATTACCTGGTGTTGTATTATCAAATACTATTTTTGTACCAGAAGATGCATTATTTTTCCATTTAGAATATGCCGATTTAATTATAACTCCATCATATGCTCCTGCATATTGTAATGTATTTATTGTATATGTTGTAGCTTCTGTGTACCCTACATAAGTAGACTCAACTCCCTGTGTTAAATATATTTCAAATCCAAATGTACCAATATTTGTTTCATTATATTTAATTCTATTATTTAAATATTTTAGTGCTAAATCTTCATCTTTTGGTGATAATGCTGAATAAGCATTATTAAAATATGTTCTTAAATAATCTGTATTAATTGAATCTGGAACACCAGGAGAGTTCCAAGATAAATTTATATTATTTCCACTAATTGAATATGTTACATTTGTAGGATTATTTAATTGACTAAATCTTGTAGATGTTTCACTAGGTTCAGTACCAGATATAAACATATATGATTTTATTAAACTAGATGGTGTATATTCACTTGGAGATTGAGCTGGTACAGTTTCCATTTCAACTGGAACTATTGAAAGACCACTAGGCTTTGTAAATTTAGAATTTTTTTCATAAAAATTATTTACTACTGCGGCTTGTATCTTAAGTCTTTCAGTACCAGATTCACTATTTTTTAAATAATATTTATTTTTAACAGTTTCACTTGTTAGTCCATCTACATATCCATACCATATCGCTATTGCATAGTCTTTTGTATAACTAGAAGTCCATGCATCAGGAATAACGTTGCTTGTAAGGCCAAATTTTTTCAAGTAATCTTGATCATAAGAAGTAGTACCAGTTTTAGTTGCTATTTGAGTTCCAGAAACCTTAACTCTATAATTAGTAGCATTTACAAGAACACTTGTAATCATATAAGCTGTTTGTGGTTTCATAACTTTCTTTTTCTCTATATCTACTTCATATGTTTCATCATTTTCTCTATATACAATTTTAGTAAATGAATGTGGTTCAGAATAATATCCACCATTTCCAAATGCAGCATATGCAGCGGCTAATTGAATAGGAGATACACCATTGAATGTTCCAATTGAATATGAGTCTGGTAAATAAGTTTCATCAAATGTAATTCCTAAATTACCTGCAAATTCTAATTTTTGTTCATTAGTAGTCATTCTAAACGCTTGAAGAGCACATGTATTAATAGAATTCTTTAAGCAATCGCTCATCGTCATAAACCCTTTATATCCCGTATTAAAATTTCTCATATAACTATCAGCATAAACTATTTTATCATCTAAAAATGGACCATAAGTACTTAAGTTTTCATATTCAATAGCAGGACCATAGTCTAATATTGGTTTAATTGTACTACCAGGAGCTCTTTTAGTAACATTTTGAAATGTTGCTAAATTTAATGATCTTGCTACTGTTTTATATCTACCAGCACCAACTGCTATTATTGCACCTGTTTCATTATCAATAGCACCAATACCAACTTCAACTTTTGAATCTTTAAATTTATATGTTTTATAGAAATTATTAATTATGTCTTGTTTACTTCTAACCATTGTTGTATATACATCCATTGGAACATCATATGGATTATTACCAGTTTTTTCTATTATTTCTTCAACTACTGTATCAATAAATCCTTGATATTCATTTGCAGATGCTTCTGCTTCTATAAGAAAATCTTTAATTTCTACACTACTTGCAGCTTTATATTGTTCATCAGTTATGTATCCATGTCTTTTCATTAAATATAGCACTGTATTTTTACGATCATTTGCATCATTTGGATTAAAATAAGGATTATATCCATTTGGAGATTGAAACATACCTGCGATTTGTGCAGCTTCTACTAGATTTAAATCTTTTACATCTTTACCAAAATAATATTTACTTGCTTGACCAACTCCATAAATATTACCACCCATACAAGGTGTATTTACATAGTATTCAATTATTTCTTCTTTAGTAAAATACTTTTCCATTTTGAATACAGCCATATAAATATCTGTAAATTTTCTAACAATTCCTTCAAAACCTTCTGATTCAGTAGAAGTAAATGCTAATTTTGAAAGTTGCATAGTTAGAGTAGAGGCACCACCACCACCTCTTCCTAATACTTGACTAATTGATGCTTTTATAAATCTTGGGGCATCAAATCCATTATGTTGAAAAAATCTTGAGTCTTCTGTAGCTATAATCGCATCAATTAATACTTGAGGTAAATCTTCATATGATACTTTTTGTCTTTGTTCACTACCTAAAGTTGCAAATAGATTTCCTTCTGAGTCAAAGATTCTAGATGCTTCTTTATTAAACATTTCTTCTACATTAAATTCTGGTGCACTACTTACAATGTAGTAGCAAAAACCAATTCCTGCTAGAAAAACTAATAAAACTAATATTACAATAACTATTAATAGCCAATACCATATTCTAATCTTTTTTCTTTTTTTTATTGTTTTATTTGTATTAGAATTATTAGATTCTTCTGTTTTAGTTTTTTTCTTTTTCATATTTAAGTCTTCTAAACCTCCTTCATTATTATTGGTGATATAGATTACTTCATCATCAATATTCTTATTTATTTTATCTTTTCTATTATTTTTAGTAGCTTTTTTCACATCTTTTATTATATCTAATGATTTTCTTTTACTAGATATTATTTTATCACTTTTTTTCATATTACTCCTTAAAATATGCTTCATCAACTGCATCTAAGTATTTAAGTCTTGGTAAATAACTTTCTTTAATTTTATATCCTTTTTCAATAATATATTCAAATTTAATAGATTTTTTATCTGTATTATTTAGAAATTCTATAAAATCTTCTCCTTTAAGTAGAAAAAATTCATTATTCATATAAATAATTAAAAAAACTATTCCATTTTGTTTAATAACTTTTTTTATATGTTCAATTTGATGTTCTTTTACATTTGAGATAGGAAAGGATGTCTTATTATGACATTCTTTTGCATCAAATTCAATATATTTTCCTCTATATATACCATTATAATCTAATGTAGATATATTTGAATATACAGCTTTATCTATAAGATGACTTCTATTATTTGGATAAGTAACATTTAGTACTTTTATAGGAGTAGGTTTCTTATATATTAAAGATTTATCAATACTATTGTAATAAGTATTTGAATCATTTAATATGTTTTCAAGAAACATACCTCTGTTTTTATATGAGTCATTCATCTAATCACCCATATAAATTATACTATATTTAACTAAATATTTCCATTGATTAGAAAATTTTAGTGTAAAGGCAGAAGTTATAAGTCAAATTTGTAACTATTTTATTTATATTTTTTTTAAATTGTGGTATTATTAACTCAAGTAGGTGAGTAATATGAAAAAATTATTTAAATTATTAATAGTATTTAGTAGTATTTTTTTATTTTCTATTTCAGTTAGTGCAAAAGAGAATTATATTGATGGTTATTATGAAATAGAAAATGAAAAAATTAATGAATTAAGTACTATTACATCAATTAATTCACAACTATTTAGTAGTGTTATTAGGAGAGATAATGATTCAAATCCAACAGGTGTTATTTCAGAAAAAGAAATGTCTTGTGAAGATTTACTAGGCCCTAATTTGACGAAAATAGTAAGATTATGTATTAGTATTCTAAGGATAGCTGGTATGATTATAGCACTAGTTAATGCGTCTTTAGCAGTTGTTCCTGCTATAACTAATCCTGATAAAATAAAAGATGCTAAGAGAAAATGTATTTCCATGGCTATTCTTTTAGTAATTATAGGTGTATTTCCATCATTATTAAGAGTAATTGGAAATTTATTTGGTTATGATTTATCTTGTATAAGTTAATATAACTTAATTGTTTGACAAAATAAATTAAATTATATATAATTATCTCAAGTAAGCAGTGATAAAATATAATAGTTATAATATATTTTAAACAGAGAATTAGTGGTTGGTGTAAACTAATAAAATATTATAATGAATATACGTATTTTGGAGTTTAATTAGGTGATGCTTTATAATCATTAGAGATAGAAATTATTCTATAAATTAAGGTGGTACCACGATAAATTCGTCCTTATAAATGGTACCTTTTTATTTGCGAAAGGAAAGTGAAATTATGAATTTATATGAAGATTTAATGTGGAGGGGGTTAATTAAAGATATCAGTAGTCCTGACTTAAAAGATAAACTTAATAATGAAAAAATTAGTTTTTATTGGGGAACAGATCCAACTGCTGATTCATTGCATATTGGTCATTATTCGTCTTTAGTTACTGCAAAAAGATTAGCTAAATATGGTCACCATCCAATATTATTAGTTGGAGGAGCAACTGGATTAATCGGAGATCCAAGACCAAGTGCTGAAAGAGAAATAATATCAAAAGAAACAGTTGAAAAAAATATTAAAGGTATAAAAGAACAAGTAAGTAGATTACTTGAAGGTAAAGCTGAAATAGTTAATAATTATGAATGGACTAAAGATATTTCATATTTAGATTTCTTAAGAGATATTGGAAAATATATCAATGTTAACTATATGCTTAATAAAGATACAATTGCTAGAAGATTAGATACAGGTATTACTTACGCAGAGTTTTCATATACATTATTACAAGGATTTGATTTTTTAGAATTATTTAGAAATAAAAATTGTATTCTTCAAGCAGCAGGATCTGATCAATGGGGTAATATAACTACAGGTATTGAATTAATTCGTAAAATAGAGGGAAAAGAAGCATATGGTTTTACAATGCCATTAATATTAGATAGTACTGGTAAAAAGTTTGGTAAGAGCGAAGGAAATGCTTTATGGCTTGATAAGGAAAAAACAAGTCCATATAAAATATATCAATATTTGATTAATTCAGATGATACAAAAGTAATAGAATATTTAAAAGTATTTACTTTCCTATCAAGAGAAGAAATTGAAGAGTTAGAAAAAGAGACAAAACAGCATCCAGAATTAAGAAAAGCACAAAAATCATTAGCCTATGAAATAGTTAAAGATATTCATGGAGAAGAAGAGGCTCAAAAAGCAAAAAAAACTAGTGAAGAAGTATTTTCAAAAGGATATAGTGAAGATGGGATGCCTAGTGTTGATTTAAATATTACTGATAATATTAATATTTTAGATTTATTAGTTCTTTCTAATATTGCTCCATCTAAAAGTGAAGCAAGAAGATTAGTTGTTGGTAATGGAATTAGTTTAAATGGTGAAAAAGTAGTAGATCCAAATAAAGAAATTGAACTTGATAAAATAAATAATATGGTTATTAGTAAGGGTAAAAAAACTCATATTAAAGTTAACTTAGTAAAATAAGTTAACTTTTACTTTAATAAAAATATATATTGTTATATAATATTAATAGAAGAAAAATAAGGAGGATTATATGAGTATAAAAAAATCATTTAATAAATTAACTAAAACTTTTACATCAACCAACCAAAGAACAATGCTTACTAATGTTATATTATGTGTTGTGGTATTATCTAGTGTTTTTATACTTCCGGAATTGTTAGAATTATTTTTTATGTCAATTGGGATAAATAGTCTTGTATCTAGTATATTAAGTGAAATAATGTTTATTTTATTATTATTTTTTGCATATTACAAAGACTTAATAAAAGAGTTTAGAACATTTAAAAATAATTTCAAAGATTGTATAAAAAATGGATTTAAATATTATATAGCTGGATACTTATGTATGATATTTTTTAATCTAATAATAACTATAGTATTAAAGGATATATCACAAAATGAAAGTGGTGTAAGAACATTACTTTATAATTTACCTTTATATGCATTTATAAATATTGCAATATTTGCCCCATTAGCAGAAGAGTTATCATTTAGAAAAAGTTTAAGTACAGTATTTAAAAATAAATATATATTCGCACTAGTATCTGGTTTATTATTTGGTGGAGCACACTTAATGACAAATATTATTAATAATACTTTTGCATTTACAGATTTAATTTATATATTGCCTTATGGTTCTTTAGGATTTGCATTTGCTCTTATGAATGAGAAAACTAAAACTACATTTACATCTATAACGATGCATGCTTTTCACAATAGTGTGACTTGTATTCTTTTATTAATAGTTCATATTAGTGGTGTTATGTAATGGAAAAAGAAGAAAATAAAGAAAAAGAAAAGAAAAAGTCTCATAAGATATTATATTTGTTATTAATTGTTATTTTATTGTGTGTTTGTTTATATTTAGATGCCAAATACATTGGAATTAAAGGACTAAAAGTTAAAGAATATAGGGTAGAAAGTAGTATATTAACATCTAATTTTAGTGGTGTGAAGATAGTACATTTTTCTGATCTTTTATATAAATCAACTATAGATAATAATGATATAAAAGAGTTAGTTAATAGAATTAATGAATTAAAACCCGACATTGTTGTATTTACTGGTGATTTAGTAGATAAAAATAAAAATATTACTGATAGTGACACTAATTTTTTAATAGAGCAATTGTCTTTAATTGATGCTAGTATTTCTAAATATGCTATTTATGGTGATTATGATTATTCATATGATAAATATGAATATGTTATGATTGCTTCTGATTTTATATTACTTAATAATAGTTATGATACGATATTTTATAATAATAACGATCCTATTTATATAGTAGGATTTCCTTCATCTATAAAAGAAAAGACTGATGTAAATAAATCATTTGAATTTTATAGTGATGAAAATAGAAAATATACAATAGTATTAGTTCATGATGGAAAGACCATTAAAGCACTTGATGAAAGTTCTTATGAAGTTGATTTAATACTTGGGGGACATAGTTTAGGAGGCAGTATTAGAATACCTTATTTTGGTGGGATATTTATAGATGATACATCATATAAATATTATGATGAATATTATACTAAAGGTCTTACTAATATTTATATATCTAGCGGAATTGGTACGAATAATTATAATTATAGATTCTTAAATAAACCTTCATTTAATTTATATCGTTTAAAAGCACAATCAAGTTAGTGCTTTTTTCATACTATAAATTAGAGGTGAAATATATGTATAGTAATTTCAAATATAAAAATGCCAATAGATATGGTTTTGCGGCACCTTTCTTATTTGGGGCTTTAACAGGGGGAGTGGCAGTAAATCTTTTTAATCCATATAGGCCAAGACCAGTTCCATATTCATATCAATATCCATATGGTGGTTATTATGGACCATATTATTAATAATAAAAAAACTACTTTTAAAAGTAGTTTATTTTAAATCAGCCATATATTTTTTTAATTGTTTTGAATTAGGACCTAATATAATTTTTAATTGATTATCTATCTCAACAATTCCCTTAGCTCCTAATTTTTGTATACCTTCTTTATTAACTATACTTATATCTTTAAGAGTAACTTTTAGTCTTGATAAGTTAATTTGAGAATCTATTATATTTTCTTTACCACCTAAATATTGGATTAGTTTATTGATTTCAATGTTAAAATCTTTTCTTCTTAATTTAATAATTATAAAAGAAATTAATATAAGAATTATAATTATAATAACATATTGGTAATACATAAATTTTTCCTCCTATTGTGTAATATCTTCATTATTAAGAAGATATATATATTCATTAATTTGATTTTCAAAATCCATAAAATTATCAGGATCATTCCAATATTCTTCTGCAGTAATTTCACTACTTACCATAGAGAATCTATTATCATATGCAACTACATTACCATTTTTAATAAATAATAAATATGGCATATTAAGTCTTTTGTTATTTGTATCATCAGTATCTAAATAGTCATATAATTTACTTACTATTTTTTGATATTTTAATGAATTATTGTTTCTATCTTCTTTTATATCATTATAGTATATTTCTTTAATATTATTACTCTTTGCAATATCATCAACTGCTTTTAAATAATATTGACACCAATTAGAACTAGGATTACAAAATAGTATAATTCCAGTTTTATTATTCATTATATTAATAATTTCATCTATGTTTTTAAACACATAAATATTATCATCATTAAGTAAAGTATATTCAGTTAAATGTTTATCTATTTCAGTTATATCGGTTTCTTTTACATCAAACTTATTATATATTATTGTTGCACCTAAACACGCGATTATAATTATTAGAATTATTTTTATTTTCTTCATCTAATCACTTCCTCTAATATATTCTATCATAAAACAATAAATGTGTAAATTAAAAGACATAAAGCATTATTTAGACTTTATATTTTATACATAAAGTTGTTGCATTATTGATTCATTTTTATGCTTTTGATAATAATTAGTATCAAAAGCATCTTTTATCAATTTTTTAAATACTTTTCTTGTTTTTTTAGTTAATTTAATTTTATTGGAAATAGGATTCTTTCTTGCTTGAGTATTTAATTTTATATAATCCAGTAAAGCAACTATACAAGCAATAGTAATAATTGAACTAAAGAAATAGATAAAACTTTGAGTATTATTTATTAAATAAGAAATAAAACTATTATCAATATTATATTTAGGCAAACTAATTAATATAAAACATATTATAATACAAATATCTAGTATTAATGTTTTTATTTTGCCTGTTTTAGTAGATTGAACATTACCACCATATCTATATGTTGAGTAAGCAGTATACATAATTGATATTTCTAATATTAATGGTAGTAACAAAGAAGTATTTATTAAACTAAGTAATATAAATGAACAAGCATTTAGTACTTTATCACTAAGCGCATCTAATGCACATCCAAAAAAAGTAGATATTTTAAATGTTCTTGCTAAAAAACCATCTAAAAAGTCAGTTAAAAACAATATGATAGTCCAAAATGCAAAAGTACTAGAACCATAATATTTATATATAAATGGTAAAGCAATCGCACCAAGCAATCTGACTAGTGTGATAGTATTTACAAATATCAGTTCTATTTTTTTTATTAAATCTTTTCTCATGAGATTATTGTATGAAATAATACTATTTTTGTCAAATATTAGATTTAATTAAAATAAAAAAACTCATTTTATGAGTGTTAATATCATTATGGTGGAGCTGAGGAGTAGCGAACTCCTGTCCAAAATTCATTTCCATAGAATATCTACATGTTTAGTTGGTTTTTAATTTCAAATAATAAAGTAGATTGCCAACTTCTTTTATTATTCTAAGTTTATTATTCATTCATTAAAATTCATAAACATAATTTTAATATAGCTCACTATATAACTCCCAATTAACTTCCGTGAGTCAAAAAGTTAATGGAAGCTCCTTATATTTACTTAAATTAAGCAAATGCTGGAGAAAAACTATAATCTTTTCCGATTATTTTATTTTTGCATTTAAAGTATGCCTACTACATGCATTCTACCAAAATATAATCTTGTCGAATCAATACAGCCCCATGTCGGTATAGATTATATCATATTTTATGTAAAATATCTATAAAATTAACAACTTTAAATAATTTTTCGTTAAATTTATTTTGAATTTCCGTTTTATTATAAAAAACGGAAATAAGTCTT
>JBJEED010000003.1:0-32724 GCA_051872765.1 Bacilli bacterium
ACTCGAACCTACAACCGCCCGGTTATGAGCCGGATGCTCTAACCAATTGAGCTAAAGGTCCACTGCCTATTCATAATATCATAAAAAAAATGCAATTACAATATTTTTTTTGAAAAAAGTGTTTAAATAATAAAAAAATGTGCTATATTAATTAATAGGAGATAGTAGGTTATGATAATATTAAAATATAAAAATGAATTATTTAAATTTTTTATATATATTTTTGCTTTATTAGTAACAATATTTATTTTAAGTAATATTTTAATAAAAGACGATATTACAAGTCCAACTAGTGTTGAGAAAACTATTATACAATCTGATGAAGATGGTACTAAAGTATATGTAGAATATCCCAGATTTAAAAATGATGAAGTAAATAGTATTGTTACTGATTATTTATATTCATATATTAAAGACTTTAAATCTAATGAGAAAAAAGATAAAGTACTTGATATAACTTATCAATTATATTATATAGATGAGTTTGTTAATATTACATTTCATATAGAAAATACACTTAATAATATAAAAAATAAAAATATTTTAATTGACTTAAATAATTCAAAATTAGCTTATATAACTCAGATATATGATGAAGAATATTTAAAAACTGAAATAAATGATTTAGTTTACTATAAATATTCTAGTGAAATTTATGAAAAAATTCAAAATTCTACAATTAATAATTTTACTTATATATTAAGCGAATCAAAAATTGAAGTATATTTTAATGATATTAAATTTGACAATATAGATTATATACCATATATAGAAATATTAATTAATTCTTCTACTTCAGCACTACAAAATACTTCTTTATCAGATAAATATATTGCTTTTACATATGATGATGGTCCTTCTCAATATACTAAAGATTTACTTAAAACATTAGAATTAAATAATTCAAGTGCAACATTTTTTATGCTTGGAAATAGAATGAAAAAATATGAGGACACTGTGCTTGAAGTATATAATTCAAATAGCGAAGCAGGTAGTCATTCTTATGCTCATAAAGATTTAACTAAATTATCTAAAACTGAATTAGATGAAGACTTAAAAAAGACAAATGATATATTTAATTCTATTACCAATGATAATTTAAAATATTTAAGACCTCCATATAATTACTCTAACCAAAATGTTCTTGATAGTGGTTATTTGATTGTAACCTGGAATATAGATCCAAAAGATTGGCTGGTAAGAGATAGTATTAAAATTTATAATAATGTAATAACTCATGTATGTGATGGTTGCATAGTTATAATGCATGATATTTATGCACCTACACTAGAAGCAACTAAAATGTTACTTCCTAAATTAGATGAAATGGGGTATAAAGTGGTAAGTATTTCTGAACTTATGAAAATAAAAAATTATACCGCTACTGTTAATAAGACAATTACAAGTATTAAATAGTTAAAATATTAGAAAAGTTTAACTATTTTTAATTTTTAATGATTTTCACTTTATTTTTTTTAAAATATATGCTATACTTTGTATTGTCGTTGACATGGACCGTTAGCTCAGCTGGTAGAGCAATCGACTCTTAATCGATGGGTCTAGGGTTCGAATCCCTAACGGTCCACCAAATTGATAAATTTTAACTAGATTAATTTCTAGTTTTTTTAATGTTTTAATGTTTAAATATTTAATTTATGTTGCTTTTTATATTTTAAAAAAGTATAATAAGTATGAAAAGTATAACTTATATAAGGAGAGAATATGGAAAAAGATAAATATGTAGGTATTTGTAAAGTTGGAGAAAAGGGCCAAATAGTAATACCTGTTGAAGCTAGAAAAATGTTTGATATTAAGTCAGGAGATTCAATTATAGTTTTATGTGATAAAGAAAAAGGAATAGCATTAGTAAAATCAGATGTAATTGAAGATTTAACTGAAAGTGTATTTCCTAAGAATCAAGGAGAAAATAATAATGTATTCAATAGAAATTAAAAAATTAACTAAAGTATTCAAAGATAAAATAGCAGTAAATAGTATCGATTTAAATATTAAAAAAGGCGAAATATTCGCTCTATTAGGCACTAATGGTGCAGGAAAGACAACAACGATAAAAATGCTATCTACGCTTATATTACCTAGTAGTGGAAGCATTAAAATAAATGGGTTAGATATAATTAAAAATAAACAAAAAATTAAAGAAATAATAAATATGTCTCCACAAGAAACATCTATTGCATTAAATCTCTCTGTTAGAGAAAATTTAGAATTTATGGCAGGCGTCTATCAAATTAAAAATAAAGAAGAAAAAATTAATGAATTAATTAAAACATTTAAATTAGAAAAAGTATTAAACCAAAAAGCCAAAACTTTATCTGGAGGATGGCAAAGAAAAGTTTCTATTGCCATATCTTTAATAAATAATCCTGAAATATTATTTTTAGATGAACCAACTTTAGGGCTTGATGTTATTGCTAGAAAAGAGTTATGGAAAATAATAGAAGAACTAAAAGGAAAAATTACAATAATATTAACCACACATTATATGCAAGAAGCTGAAAGCTTATCTGATAGAGTAGGAATTATATCAAATGGTAATTTAATAAGTGTTGGCACAGTAAATGAATTAATTAAAATTTCAGGAGAAAAAAATTTTGAAGATGCTTTTGTATCATTAGCAACAGGAGGTAAATTATAATGAAAATTTTAAATTTTGCAAGAAGAAATTTTAAAGAAATTATAAGAGATCCTCTAAGTATAATATTTGCAATTATTCTACCAATATTTTTATTATTTATATTTCAGCAATTTGATATCCCAAATGATAGTTATAAAATAGAAAATTTTACACCTGGAATTATAATTTTTGGTTTTTCATTTATAACATTATTTACATCAACATTAGTTAGTAAAGACAGAACTACATCTTTTCTTGTAAGATTATGTATAAGCCCAATGAATCAAATAGATTTTATATTAGGATATATATTATCAATCATTCCATTAATAATTTTACAAAATATATTATTTTTTATAGTTGCTATATTATTAGGATTAAGTTTTAATATAAATATTATATTTACAATACTTATATCAGTTATTATTTCAATATTATTTATAACAATAGGAATAATAATAGGTAGTATTTTTACAGAAAAATCTTCATCAGGTGTATCAAGTATCATAGTTCAACTTGTATGTTTTACAAGTGAAATATATTTTCCAAAAGAAATATTAGGAAAGATATTTTCAAAAATATGTGAATTATTACCATTTGAATCTTGTGCGAAAATAATAAAAGGAGTATTAAATAATAATTTAAAATTAATTTCATCTAGAAATATTATTGTATTTTGTACTTATTTTATTGTGATTTTTATTATAGCCGTAATAATATTTAAAAAGAAAATGTTAAGTGATAATAAATAATTATTAAAACAATTTAAAAGCGTAATACTTAATTTGTATCACGCTTTATTTAACTTGCAAGAACTGCGATTGCCATAGTAAGAACGCTTAATATCATAGCTATTAGCATAATCCATGCGATTATTTTCTTACCTATATTTCCTTTATTTTTCTTTGCCATTTTTAATACCTCATGTAAATTATAATATAAAATGAATAAAAAATAAAGATGTTAATATACTTTAATATGAAAATAATTAAAAGTAGAATATTTAAAGCATTAGTAATATTATTTGTAATTGGTTTTATACTTGGAATTATAAGTTACTTTATTATTGATAATAATGATATTGATGAGAGTATCTATAATTATTTTGAATTAATTAAGCAAGGTAATTTTAATTATTTAAAAAGTTTATTAAATTCTATAATTTCAAATAATAAATGGTTATTTTTTATATGGATAAGTGGAATATTAATAATATCTTTTATATCAATTCCATTTATTATCATATATAAAGGTATTTCTCTTGGAATAATATTTATTAGTTTAATATTAACTTTTAAAATAAAAGGAATAATATTATTTATTTTGTTATTATTTCCATCAGTTTTAATAAATGAAATAATATATATTTTTTGCAGTTATTATTCACTTAATTTTAGTATGAAAATATATAATTCAATTAAAAAAAATAAATTAATAAATATCAAAAGTTTTTATAATAATTATTTCTATATTTATATTATATTTACAATTATAATAATAATTAGTAGTATTTTTGAAATATATGTTAGTTCAAATCTTATAAAATTTGTGATGTAGTTATTAATTAAAAGAAAAGAACATATTAAAATAGCAGTTGAAATGTATGAAGTAATTGAGTTAATAATTGTATTATATTATTAAAAAATAATATAGTACGTTAAAATATGTATTATCAGTTTGCTTTTTATCTTTACAAAAGATATAATTATTTTAATAGATAATTATAAAATTAACGATAGGAGAAGTAATATGAATAATAAATATGATGAAATGTATTTCCATGGTCTAGCAGGAAATATTATTGTTATTAATTCAGATGAATTAGTTATAAATACATCTTTAGAACAATTAGAAAATATAATCTTAACTGGTGGTATATATTCAAGAAATAAATTAAAAGAATTTAATATTGAATATTCACATAAACCCGTTGAAAATGGAAATGATTATATAAGTGTTTGTGTTAAAAATCCAGATGAAGTTGAATTTACGGATTATAATGAAGGACTTGAATCATCTTATGTATGTTATGTTCAAAGAAATAAAATTGCATTGGTTATAGATAAATCTATTGAAAAAACACATATTTTTAGAAACTTAGAAGAATCACATATGTTACCAGGAGAAAGACAAGTTAAAGATGGCATATCTACTAATTATATAGTTGGGATTAGTGTTATGTTTGATAGTGAAGAATCTATGAATCTTGCTACTTCTAGAATAAATGAATTACTTCAAAAGTATAATATTAATATTCCTATACTTGATAATAATTTAAATCAAATAGATATGAGTAATATTGTAGTTAGATAGTTTTAAATAAGTGATTAAATTCTTAATTATATAGATTTTTAATCTCTTTTTTAGTATAATTGTCCATGAACAGGAGAGTATTTATGAAAGTAGTAGTTGGAATGAGTGGAGGAGTAGACTCTGCAGTATCAGCATATTTATTAAAAAAAGAAGGATATGAAGTTGTTGGCTTATTCATGAAAAATTGGGATTCTAATATTAATAATGATATAGAGGGTATTACTGATGGTGTTTGTCCTCAAGAATTAGATTATAGAGATGCTAAAAAGGTTTGTGATGAACTTTCTATACCACTTTATAGAGTAGATTTTATTAAAGAATATTGGGATGATGTATTTAAATATTTTTTAACTGAACTTGAAAAAGGAAGAACACCTAATCCTGATATAATGTGTAACAAATATATTAAATTTGATTTATTTAAAAAAGAAGCAAAAAAATTAGGTGCTGATAAGATTGCTACTGGACATTATGCTAGAATAGAGGGAAATAGACTTTTAAGAGGCGTTGACAATAATAAAGATCAGACTTATTTTTTGTCACAAGTTAGTAGTGAACAATTAAAAGATGTATTATTTCCTGTTGGACATTTAACAAAAGAAGAAGTAAGAAAAATTGCTAAAGATAATAATATACCAGTATATGATAAAAAAGATTCTACTGGAATATGTTTTATAGGAGAAAGAAATTATCAGAAATTCATATCTAATTATTTAAAAGGTAAAAAAGGAGACATAATTGATGTAGAAACAAATAAAATAGTAGGGGAGCATAATGGTCTTATGAATTATACCATTGGTCAAAGAAGAAATGTAGGTTTATCTGGAGATGAAAAAAGACATTATGTATGTGGTAAAGATTCTAAAAAGAATATCTTATATGTTGCCTATGGTGATGATTCTAAATATTTGTTGTCTGACGAAGCTATAATAGAAGACATGAATTTTATTTCAGATAAGCATCCTACTTTTGCTACTGCAAAATTTAGATATAGAAGTGAAGATATACCAGTGACGATTGAATATATAGATGAAAAACATATTAGAGTTAAATATACAGATGGTAAAGCTATTACTCCTGGACAAGCTTGTGTAATATATTTAGGTGAACAATGTATAGCAGGAGGAATAATAAAACAAATATTTAAAGATGGGAAAGAGATTTGGTATTTAAAATGATTAGACAAACTTATGAAGAAGTTTATTTAAAAAATATAGAATATAATGTTAAAACTATTATTGAATATGCTAAGGATTATTCATATCATATTGCTGTTGTAAAAGCAGATTGTTATGCTCTTGGTATTAAGGCAATAAAAAGTATTATAAAGGGTGGGGCTAATTATTTAGCAGTATCTTCTTTAGAAGAAGCTTTAAAGGTAAGAAAAATTACAAATCTAGGCATTTTAGTATTAGAGCCAATAAATACAAAATATACTGATATTGCTTTTAAAAATAATATTACATTAACTATATCATCATTAGATTATTTAAAAACTATTAAAGATAAAAAGTTCAAGTGTCATATTAAAATTGATTCTAATATGAATAGATTAGGTATAAATAATAGTAAAGAGTTAGATGAAGTAATTAGTATTATCAATGAATCTAATATTGAATTAGAAGGTATATACACTCATATATATAAGGCAAGTGATATAAATACTACTGATGAACAATTTAGAAAATTTGAAGAAATAACTAAAAATATAGACTTAAGTAAAATAAAAATCGTACACATACCAAATAGTGATACTTTAGTTAATTATAAGAAAAAAGATTATATAAATGGTCATAGAATGGGTATAATTATGTATGGCTTTAATAATAAATTAAAACTAAAAAATACATTTAGTGTAATTTCTAAGGTATTAAATATAAAAGAAATAAAAAAAGGACAAACTGTAGGATATGATGGAGCATATACTGCGAATGAAGATGAGATAATTGCTATACTACCAATTGGTTATGCAGATGGAATAACAAGAAATAATACAGGAAGATATGTGTATATAAAAGATAAAAAATATAAGATAGTTGGAAACGTTTGCATGGATATGCTATTTATCCTAGTGGATAAAAGTATTAAAGTTGGTGATATTGCTTATGTAATTAAAGACATTGAGCATACTAATGAAATAGCTAGGCACATAAACACAATCAATTATGAGGTTATGTGTAATATAGGTAGTAGAGTAGAGAGAGTATATAAAAATTAAAACACAATTTTAATATTGTGTTTTATTATGTAAGTTTATAAATTCTTTAATTTTTCTATTGTAACATCGCAAGCTTTTTTATTAATATCGCAAAATATTCCTTTACGATTTAATTTTTTACATACAACTGCAGTAGAACCACCACCTAAAAAGAAATCAGCAATAACATCTCCTTCATTAGAACAAGTAGTTATTATTCTTTCTATAACTGCTAATGGCTTTGGGGTATCATAAGTATCAGCAATTTTATTTCTACTATAATTATCTAACATATCATCATCATCCCATAAATTTCCAATAGGCATAGCATACGTTTTTCTATAAGGAAGTCCGTCTATTAATACTATTTCTCCTCGCTGATATAAATTAATTAATTTTTGTTTATTAATAATTAAATGTTTATTTTGCTCTTTTAAATTAATGTAATTATCTCCAAAAGAAATATCTTCACTCATATTCTCAATAAAGCCATTTTCAAAAACAGGAGTTATCTTTACTTCTTCATTATATATTTCATTAAAAACAAAATTATTTTTATCTTTAACATAATATAAAATTACATCAACTTGGGAATCAAAATTTTTATAAAATCCTCGTTCATTACTATGTTTTCTGTATATTCTATTCCTAAAACATTCACTTGTAAATATTTCATCCATAAGTATTCTCATATATGAGTCTAATCTCCAATTACAATGTAAAAAAATACTTCCATTATTCTTAAGTATTCTTTTCATTTCAACTATTCTAGGTCTATACCATTCAATAGCATCTTTAGAACTACCTAAATTATCATTATAATCATCAAAACACTTTCCAGTATTATAAAGAATATCACAATATATTAAATTAACACTTTCACTTTCAATTTCTTTTAACAAATCTAAATTATCACAATTATATATAACTATATTATCATTATCGTAATATTTTTTCATAACAGATTCCTTTCTTCATTATTATATGTCATTTCGTTATTATTATAATTCATTATATTTTTTTATTCAAGTATAGCAGAAAATGATAAAGAATTTAAAATAATATAAAATATTATTGACAAATAAATGTAAAGTATTATACAATTATATTGTACAAGAGTAGAGGAGAGATATAGAATGTCAGAATTAAATAAATTATTAAGTGAAATAGGAATATCAAAAGTAAAATTAGCTAAATATTTAGGTGTTTCAAGACAAATGATTTATAATTATTTAGAACTTGATTCTTTAAATAAATGGCCTCAAGAAAAAAGAATTTTATTATTAAAATTATTGGATATTGAAGATGGTAGTGATAAAGCTATTAAAAATATAAAAATTACTAGTGAATATTTAGAAAATGTAGAGGTTAGATTAAATCAAAATGTTAGAGATATGAATAGTCAATCTTTCAATTATAAGAGTTTAACTAAAGAAGAACAAGAATTATTAAATGATTTAGTATTTTTAATCAAAGAAAAATTCACTGAAGAAAAGACAAAAGAAACATACTATATTTTCTTATATTTATATCATGTTCTTCAATCTCTTGATAACGTTCCAGAAATCAAATATATTTTTGCGTATTTATCAAAGAAAACAGGATTTACAGATCCAAGAGAATTTAAATTCAATGAAACAAAGCAATTTATATTAGAAAGTATTGTATACACAGCTTTTAACTTGTATAACAATGGTGGAGCTTCTAAGTCTAAACTAACTGAATCTCACAATAGATTTGAACAAGAAATTGAACAAGACAAAGAAGAAAAATTATCAAGAACACAACAATTAAATACATTTAAGATTCAAGCATTAAGAGAATTAGGTTACACTGAAATAACTAAAGAAAATGCATCTGAAGTATTAAATAAAATGGCAGAAATTCAATCTAGAAAAGTTTAATTTCTGTCTTTTTTATTTACTTCCTATAATATATATTATGTTAACTTCTATGTATCTATATAATGGATAAATATATGCAATAAAACATCATATATTATTTAGCAATTAAGTTTATGAGTACGCTTAAAAGTTAATAGTTAAATATATTTATAGTAATAAAATATAACTTAATTAAATTTATTTAATAAACATTATATAATACATTTTAAATATCATTTATATTACAGTATGATATACAATACTTAATCAAAAATTATAATTTCTAATTTGCATCGAGAAATCAAATAATGAATAATTATATTACTTAATTAAAATTATAGTTATTATATTTTATTATTAATATGTTTTTATTAAAAATATTAGTATGCTTCACTACTCTATTACAAATAATATTAAATAGGGGAAACTATATTTTAATTAAACCCATTAATTTCCATAAAATAAATACATTAACTAAAGTTAATTTTCCATAATAATACTGGGTGGTGATATTATGACTAATGCTAAGGATTGTGCTAGAAGCAATGCTAGAAGTAAAGCTAGAAATAATTCTAACTGCAGATCAAATGCAAAATCAAATGCTAGAAGCAATGCTAAAAGCAATTCTAGAGCTAGATCTAACGCTCAAAGCCGTTAGTGTTTATAAAAAGTATTCAATGATACATCTTGAATACTTTTTTCTTGTAAAAGTATCCCCTATTCTATTGTCTTAATATATTATATATGCTATAATCTTATCATGAATAAGAGTGATAGTAATAATAAAATTAATTCAAATGTAGCTAATTCAAATGTTAAGAAAAAAAAGAAAAAGTCAAAGCAAAAAAACAAAGGAAAAGCTATTAATATCAATAATAATGTTAATGTAATAAAAAAAGAAAATGCTAATTTAACAAAAACTAAAAAAAAGAAGAAAAAGAAGAAAGTTTCTACAACTATTTTGCCAAATATAGTTGTTATTGATGATTCAAATAAAAAAAATGAAGTTAAAATTGAAGATCATAAAGATAACATATCTCAAAAAGAAATAGTAATTATAGATGATGAAAAAAGTATTGATGACACCTCTACTCTAACCGATTCATCATTAAATGAAAATATAGAATTTGTTGATTTAGGTAATGAAAAGGAAACTTCATTTATAGAAAATATTAGTAATGTAGAAGTAATTGATGAAGAAATAGAATTTGTTTCTTTAGAAAAAGAAAGTTCTGAAAATGAAGATACAGAAAGCCTATCTTTAAATAATAGTATTATCGAAGAAAATATTAATAATATTGAGGTAATTAACGATGAAATTGAGGATGCTTCTTTAAAAGAAAATATTGAAGATAAAGAAAATGATTCAAGTAAAGTTATTGATAATAAAGAAAAAAAACATAATAAAAAAGACAAGAAAAGAATTATAATTATTTTAATTATAATAATTATTATATTTGTTGCAATTTTCTCTTATATTGGACATTGGTACTATAAAAAATATATTGTTTCCCCTATTCCAGTAATTAACGATGTCACTCTTAACGATAATACTTTAATAATTAAATTTGATGTACCAAATTATAAAAAAAAGAAAAACATATATTGTATGTTCAAAACAGATGATAAAAAACCTACAGCATCTGAAGAGGGATGGATATTATCTAAAAATAACGAGTGTAGCACTACTATCACAGATGGAACTTTTTATGCTTATTTAAAGAATGAAGATAACATAATATATGATGTTAAAAAAGCGAGTACGATTGGTAAAGTTGTGAAATTTAGTCTTAATAAAGAGCAAGTATATGTAGCTATAAATGGTGAATATTCTTTAAAGTTTACTCTTGAAACAATTGGAAATGTCGATAAAACTATTAACTGGTATAGTGAAGATGATACTATTGCAAAAGTAGATCTAGATGGTAAAATAACTGGGGTTAAAAAAGGTAATACTATTATTCATGCAAAAGTAATGGATACTGATATTACTACCAAAGTAATGGTTACTGATTTAATTACTGTTAGACCTAAAAAATTTAATAATAAAAAATCATATTTACCTTGTGGAAAATACAATGAAAAGGAAAATGATATATTAGATGCAATATTAAAAGATAGAATAGAAGATGCAGGATATAAAACAAGAGCTGGCGCTGTAGAGGCAGCAAGATTCTTAGCACTAGAATTTCCATATAAAATTAGATATTTTAGTGAAAATGGAAGAGGTGCTACAAATGGTGTAGATGGTGAAGGAAGATATTACCATATAGGATTATATTTAGATGAAAGTAGATTTGATAAAATCGGAAAGACTATGATGGGACCTAAGACATGGGGTTGCGATCTTTATAGTAGACCATCAAAAGGACTTAGAAATAATGGACTTGATTGTAGTGGTTTTGTATCATGGGTAATGTTAAATGGTGGTTTTGATGTTGGCGATATTGGTGCTGGTCTTGCACCTCACTTAGATTTAACAGACTATGGAAAAAGAATTCGCTTTAATGCTGATGTTGTTTCTTCCGGAGAAGTTAAAGTAGGAGATTTACTTAGTTCTGGTGGTTTAGAAGGAGGACATATAGCTATAATAGTAGGTGAAGATAAAGATTATTATTATGTTGCTGAAAGTTTATGGACACCACCTAACGTAGCCGTTGTAATAATTGGATATAGCAAAAAAACTATTTGGGAAAGATATTTCTATGTAATGCTTATGGATAGTTATTATAAAGAAGATGGGAACTTAACTACTCTTTGGTATTGATATGAGGAAAAGAAAGAAAACAAAAAAAAGACTAAAAAGAAAATTTAAAATATTATTATGGATAATATTAATAATATTTTTTTCTATTGTGATAAAAAAGTTATTTATTAAAAAAGAATATATTTCAAAAATAGTATTTAATAACAATGAAATAATAATTGAAGTACTAGATAAAGATACATCTTGTATAATATCAGATACTACCCCTACTCTTCTTGATAATTGGACTAAAAGTATTGATAGAAAATGTCGTTTAAACTATATAAATAATTCAAATATATATATAAATATTAACGATGAAATAATAAATTTAAGTAAGGATACAATTAATTATATTGATATAGAAGATGAAAATAAAATATATATAGCTATTGATGATAATTATGAATATATTAAGATGTTTATTGGAGATAAAAATAAATTACAAGTAAGTAGTACCGATAAAGATGTTGCTTATGTAGATGATAATGGTAAAATAATTAGTTTAAACAAAGGAACTGCTAAAATATATATTGAATATAATGATAAAATTAAGGAAATAACTGTAGTTGTAACAGACCTGATTACTAAAAAGCCTAACATGTTTGATCATAATAAAGAAGATCTTAAATGTAATCAATTTACTAGTGATGAAAATGACTTATTAGATAATATATTAGAATCAAGAATTAAAAGTGTTGGTTATCAAACAAGAGCAGGTGCTGTAGAAGCAGCAAGATTCTTAACATTAGAATTTCCATATAAAATAAATTATTTTAATGAAAATGGAAGGCTTACAACCAATGGAATAGATGCTGAAGGTAGATATTATCATATAGGACTATATTTGCATGAAAGTAGATTCTCATCTATTTCTAATAGTACATCTAAACCTGAAATATGGGGATGTAGTTTATATAGCACTCCTCAAAAAAAATATTTGTTAAATGGACTTGACTGTAGTGGTTTTATATCATGGGCCCTACTAAACGCAGGATTTGATATAAAAGATATAGGCGCAGGATTTAAAGATGGAGAATATAATGATTTAACCGATTATGGCGACATTAAAAAACTTAATAGTTCATTAAATACTAGTGAAATTAAAGTTGGAGATTTGCTTCATAGTGCTCATGTCGGAGGACATATAGCTATGATTGTTGGTATTGATAATGATACTTTTTATGTAGCACATGCATTATGGAGTAATGCCCCATATTCACTTACTAAAAGAAATACTAATTCTAATTATGTCCAAATTACTCCATATAGCAAGAATGAAATTATTAATGTATTTGATGAAGTAATTCTTATGGATAAATATTATAAAAAAGATGGTAAGTTAACTAATATGTGGTAAAAGATAACTTGAAGTAAAGTTATCTTTTATAATCTACTTAAATGTTCTAATAATATTTTAATTCCCAATAATATAAGTATTATACCACCTGAAATCATAGATATTTTATTTATTTTATTACCAACTTTATTACCAATGAATACTCCAATTGAAGATAATATAAATGTAATACTACCTATTATTAAAAATGTAAGATATCCATTTATTTCTTGATAAGCACATGCATATGCTATTCCAAAAACAAGAGCATCTATGCTAGTGGCAATAGATAATATAAGCATATTTTTAACATCTAATTTATCATCTATATTTTTATTATTAAATGATTCTAATATCATCTTAATACCAATATATATAAGTAAAATGAAAGCAATATAATGATCAATATGTATAATTATATTTTCATATTTAACTCCAAACAAGTATCCTAATATTGGCATCATTCCCTGAAATATACCAAACCATAAGCCTACTTTGATACAATCTTTAAAATTTATTTTATTTAATGATAATCCTTTACATATTGAAACAGCAAAAGCATCACTAGCAAGTGCTAAACCAGCCATAATCATACTAAATATACTCATATAATCACCTACTTATTAATATTATAAATAAGTAAAAAATATAACAAATAAAACTAGGTAATTAACAATTAGTTAAAACCACAATAAAAAGAGTAAATATTACTCTTTTCATAATTATTTCTTCTTTAATACAATAGCGATAAAATTTAAATATTTACAAGCACCTGCATCAATAGCCTTTTTATCATTTCTAGAATATTCATTATCACAATTTATCCAATCATTCCAACACTCTTCATTGCTTTTCATTTCATAAATTGAAACAATTTCACTATTTTTGGATTTTGATACAATGTTTTTCCAATAATCTAAAGTTTGAATATATTCTAATTGATCTACATTCCAAGATAATAATAATTCTTTAGGAATATTATTATGATAATCTTTTTTCATTCCTGGAACACAAATATAAATATATCCACCTTTTTTCACATAAGGTAAAAGTTTTTCATCTAAGTATTTTTCATTTCTTCCAAAGTAATTATAAGAATCTGTACTAATAACTGCATCAAAAAATTCTTCATCATATTTTAAATCTATCGCATTAGCTTGTACTGGAATAATTTGTTCATCTGTTAATCCCATTTCATCAAAAAATTTTCTATTCTCTTCTTCATTACTCCAAAGATCAGTTGCATATACTTTAAATCCATATTCTTTTACTAAAAAAACAGATGTTATGCCTTGACCACTTCCTAAATCCATAACGACTGATCCTGGATTTATTTTATTATCAGCCATTAACTCTTCTAATAATTTTATTGGATTTGGTCCCATAATTTTTTTATTAATTAAATCAGTATTGTATTTTAAACTTTTTTCATATTTCATATCTATCTCTCCTTTAATTTATTTAAAATAAATCAAACCCGAGATCCAATACGCCTACAAATATTTTTATCAAAAAATCCTCCTTATATATTTTATTATATCATAATATAAATACTTCTTTAAAAATTTATACTAGAATTATTCTAATTATGCATTCTTTCTAACAAAGAAATACATTCAATGTGCTTAGTTCTAGGAAACATACTGCATACAGATATATCTATAAGACTATAATTAGTAAGTAAATCTATATCTCTTTTTAATGTTTTATGATTGCATGAAATATAAACTATTCTATTACTTTTAGAATTATTTAATATAGTTGATACTTTTTTTGATAAACCACTTCTAGGTGGATCTACAACAATACAATCAAACTTATCTATATGTTTATTTATAATACTAGCATCGCCAATAAAGAATTCAATATTATTTAAATTATTTAATTCTTTATTTATATTTGCATTTTTAATAGATGATTCATTTATTTCCACACCTACCACATTTTTAAAATTATTATGCATATATATTCCAATAGTTCCAGTGCCACAATATAAATCAAGTAAATTATTGCCTTTATGAGCATAATCTAATGCTTTATTATATATATTAATCATACCTTCCTTATTTACTTGATAGAATGATAGTGGATATATAGTATATTTCAAATAATTAATTTCATCTATTAAATACTCTTCTCCTTTGATAAATTTATCATTAACATATAAACTATCACATTTAATATTATAAATTGATTTATCTTTTATATTACCTTGTATATTAATCATTATTTTATCATTAATACATCTTATCATAATTTCATTAATATCTAATAAATTATACTTTTTAATTTCACCTATTTTTAAATTAATTTTAGAGTCTAAAAGCTCACAACTATCAATTTCACATAAATCATGTGTTTTATCGCTATAATAGCCTAATTTACCATTTAAAACATGTAATATAACTTTATTTCTATAATTATAAGTATTTTTATTATATAAATAATTAACTTTAGTATTAAATATTTTTTCTATTTCATTAATTTTAATATTTATTTCCTTTTCATATGTAGTATGTAGAAATGAGCATCCTCCACATTTATTATAATATTTACATTTAGGTATTATTCTATCATTAGAAGGCTTTAATATTTCTAATATTTCACCTATCATATATCTTTTATTAATATTTATTATTCTTATTTTAACTACTTCATCTTTTAAAGCTCCAAAAATAAAAGTAACTATATTATTTATTCTACATATACCATTACCATTAAAATCATTATTATCTATTTTTACAATAAATTCATCATTAATATTCATAAATCATCCCTATATTAAATAAAACAATTCTATTATAAATCCACTTATACTTCCAATTAAATAAATTAAAGTTAATATAAATAAATTTTCTTTTAGATTCTTATTTGACCTAAATAATACTAATATAGCAACACCACTACCAGTTAATAATCCAGCTATTAAACTTGGAAAAGATATTACATCATTTACAAACAATTCTGTTAAAACTACGCTTGAAGCACAATTAGGTATTAATCCTATTACGCTTGATATAAAAGGACTAAATAAACTTTCTTTCATAAATGTATTTGATATAAAATCGCTTCCTAAATAATATAAAAGGACATTTAGTATAAAAGAAACAATAACAATAAATCCTAATATTTTAAATGTATGATTACAAGCTGATAAAAATATACTTTCTTTATGACAATGACAATGCTCAGTATTGCATATAGAATAATCTTCTTTTTCTTTACGTTTTCTAAATATCAAATCAATTAAGAAACCACTTATCATACCAACTAAAAATTTAACTATTAATATTTTAATAATGATACTAGTGCTTACATTTTGACTAATTAATATAGGCAACATTTCATCACTCGTAGATAAGTATATTGATATTAATGTCCCTAATGAAACTATTCTTGTTATATATAAGTTTGTTGCTATTACAGAAAAACCACATTGTGGTATAAGTCCTAATAAACTTCCAAATAATGGCCCAAATTTACCAGATTTTTTTATTATTTTTTTATTATTATTTGTAAATTTATGTTCAAAATATTCTATTATTATAAAAGCTATTAGTAAAAATGGTAATAGTTTTATACCATCTTTTATGGTATCTATGATTATTTCTAACATATATATCATCTCCGACTGCTTGATTATAGCATACTTTTATGTTTTTTTAAATAATATTGTTAATTTGTAAGTGCAAATCCAGAAACTGTACCTCTTGGATTAATAACACCAGCTTTTAAATCCCTAGGTGTATTTATTAATTGATTTTTTATTACTAGTGTTGCAGATGAACCTCCATCTAAATTTGCCGCGTTATATGCACCATATTTTTGTAATACTTCTATCATTTCAGTAAAATTAGGACCACTATATACATATTTAGTATTTGTAACTAAAAATAATACTATTCCATCTTGTCTTTGACCAATAGCGACTCTTGGAGCATTACCTGAACTACCACTACCCACTGTCTGCATAGGCTTACCATTAATTATTAAAAATGGTCCAAACTCAACCGCATCTCTAATTCCCATTTCTAGAGCTTCTGCACCAGTTGCTTTAGTTAATACTAATTTATTATCCTTATTAAATCCAATTAATTCTCCCTTTTTTTTAGAATTAGTAGCCCAAATTATTTCACCATCTTTAATTATATAACCAACAGGATAATCTGAAGATAATCCTTTAGAATCTTGTCTAAATCTACCAGCATTAATACATACTATAGAGTTTGTTCTTTTACACATAGATAAGATATTCTCACCAAATCCTCCAGTACCTAATTTCTCTTTAGATATAACTTTTACTTTTGATGGATCATAAATTGCAACTAAAAAAGCATCATATTTACCAACTTTTACATCTATGAGTTTGTAATCACTATTATTTTCATCTCTTATTAATATTTGTTCATCATATTCATTTTCATAAGTATATTTCTGCTGTGTGTCAATAACAATACTATCTAAATCCACCTCTTCATTTAAAGGTATATAATAATTTTCATTCATAGTTTTATCAATCATTTCATCATTATAAAAAATATAAGCAAAATATTTATGTGACATTGTATTCATCGCTGTATTAATCCACCATGTTCTAATATCTTTAATTGGTCCATAAAACAAAAAGAAACCAATTAAAGCAAATACATCTAAAATAATTAATAATATTGTTGTCTTTCTCATTTATGCCTCATCACCTAATTTATATGGATTACTAAAAGAACCATCTCCAGTAGATATTTTATTTTTATTTATACAAACAGATATACTAATATTTCTTACTATATTTGATTTTGTAGGATACACACTACCGTTATATATATAAGAATAATCATTTTGATATGGAGTTGATAAATAATAATTGTTTTTATTTTTATTAAATATTGGATCTATTATACTACTAATACCTATTTTACTTTTTATTGTAGTTTTACTTGTATTTTCATAAGATGAATCATAACTTCCTGTATTAAATTCACATTCCTCTAATATATCTTTATATGTAAGATTATTATAAATAATATTATTTAAATAACTACCAAGTCCATCCTCTAATGTGAAATTATTACTATTATTTGAAAGCTGATATTTAATATTTCCATTATTATACACATCTTCCGCCTGTAGTTTAAGAATATCATCATCTATATCATATACTCTATATAAATCATTTCCTAATTTTACATATGAAGAAAAGTATGATTTATTTTCATTAATTGTATATGGATTATCAAAAGAACCATCTCCACCATTAAATTCAACTAAATTATTTAATGTTATAACTGGCTTTACTTGGTATAACTCATTTGGCTTAGATAAAGATAAATTACCATTATTTATTAGCCATACTAATTCCTTATTGCTATCATTAAGCCATATAATATTTTCACTATCTAAATAACTATTCGTATTATTTTTACTATTTAGATAATCAGTTAAAGATAATAATTTAATATAATCTATTTCTATATTATTACAACTAATATCATTAACATCATCAATAGTATCTGTACAATATGGACTTTTAACTAAAAAAGTATTATTTATATTTTTATAAAAAATATCATTTAAATATTTTTTTAAATTAGATTTATTATAACTAATTTTATCAATATCATAAGATAAATAGTTTAAAGTATCATCTAATATTATTTCAATTGTATTATCTTTTTTTATCTTAATAACTCTAAATAACATATTAGAATATTTTATATAATTATTAACATTTTCTCCCTTAAATATATAATTATTTTCTTCATTATAAAGTCCATCACCAGTAGTTATTATATTTTCTTTTATTTTACTTGAAAGTAATGTAATAGTTTGACCATTACTATTTTTAGGAAGAAATTTATTTTTATAATAAATCATTCTATAACCATAAAAACAAATAAATCCAATTAAAAAAATAATGCTAAATATATCAAAACATAATTCTACTTTACCCATTTTCTTTTTTTCACTTACTTCTTTACTCATTTTACCACCTGTATATTCTACACAAGTATAGCAAAATATGTTAACATATTCAAGCAAATGTGCATAAATAAATAGACATGAAAACATGTCTATTCTTCTTTTCTTAAATCATTAAATATAGAAGTACCTACTCCAATTGAGTTTTCAATTCCAAAATTATCAAGTATTGTTGCACCTATATCAGCAAGTGTTTCTCTATCATTTAATCTTTTACCCTTTTTAAATATTGGACTATACATTAGAACTGGAACATTCTCTCTTGTATGATCACTACCTTTAAAGGTAGGATCATTTCCATGATCAGCAGTTATAATTAATAAATCATCTTTTTTTAAATTTTTAATTAATATTGGAAGATAATAATTAAACTCTTCTAAACATTTTAGAAAACCATCTTTATTTCTTCTATGCCCATAACTTGAATCAAAATCATTCATATTGGCAAATATAAGTCCTGAATAATCTCCCTTAGCAAAATCTACTAGTTTTAGCATTCCTTCAATATTACTTGTTGTCTTAATACTATATGATATACTTTTGTTATTAAACATCTCACCAATTTTACCAATACATACAGTATTTATTCCATTTCTATCAAGTAAATCAATAACATTAATTGGAGGGTCTAAAGCAAAATCTTTTCTTTTTGGAAGTCTAGTAAAATTACCTACTTTGCCAGTAAATGGTCTTGCGATTACTCGCGCTATATTATATTTTTCACTACTTGTAATTTTACTTACCTTTTGACATATATCATATAATTCATCAATTGGAACAATATCTTCATGTGCAGCGATTTGAAGTACTGAATCAGCAGAAGTATATACTATTAAAGCGTCATTTCTAATTTGCATTTCTCCTAATTCTTTAATTATTTCTTCTCCATCACTTGAAATATTACCAATAACACTTCTATTGCTTATCTTTTGTATTTCACTAATTAGTTCAAGAGGAAAACCTTCAGGATAAGTTTGGTATGGATTCTTTTTAATTGCGCACATAATCTCATAGTGACCATTTAATGAATCTTTTTGCATATTCTTAGGTTTTGCTATCATGTATAATCCTCTTGTATTTTCTTCACTTTTGCCCATTAAAATTGTAAGCCCTAATTTTTCTAAAACATCCAAATTATATCTATCACCAAGTGTATGTTCAAGTGTTGATGCACCTTCATCTCCAAACTTATATGCATCATCAGCCTCTCCAATACCAACACCATCTAAAACAATTAAAAATACCCTTTTAAACATATTAATCATCCCCTTTAGTACTTCTATTAAAGTACTCATTATAATTATCTTTTATAAAATTATTAGCAAGATGTGTATACACTTCAGTAGTAACTATATTTTCATGTCCAAGAAGTTCTTGTACACTTCTTATATCCGCACCACATTCAAGCATATGAGTAGCAAAACTATGTCTTAAAACATGTGGCGTTATTTCTTTATCAATTCCTTGCTTCCTAGCAGTTTCACCAATCATTTTATATAATCCTTGTCTAGTCATTCTCTTACCATGATTATTTAAAAATAATGCATCAGTTGGTTTTTGTGTTTTTACAAATAGTAATTGTCTATATCTATTTATATACATACTAAGATAATTTACTGCGATTTTAGATAGAGGTACTATTCTTTCTTTACTGCCTTTTCCATAAACATTTACAATCATGTTATTAGTATCAATATTACCTATATCTAAATTAATTAGTTCACTAGCTCTAAGACCAGTACAATATAAAAGTTCTAAAATAGTTTTATTTCTATAATCAAAAGGTGTCTGAAGAGGTAAATCTAATAGTTTATCAACTTCCTCGATACTTAAATATTTAGGAAGAGTTTTCTTTTTTTTCAAACTTTCTACATCCTCAGAAACATTTATAAAACCCTTAAATAGCGTTAAATATTTATAAAAACTCTTAATACTAGCGATTATTCTATTTACTGAATTAACTGAATGTGTAGGTAATAAATGAAGTACATAATTATCAATATCTTTTTTTGTTACATCAATTAATTCTTTTCCTGTATATTCTAAAAAATATTTTATATCTCTTATATAAGATTCTATTGTATTATCCGAATAATTTTTTTCTATTTTAAGATAATTATTAAAATCATCTATAAATTCTTTATTATCTATCTCTATCATCTTACCTCACATTATAATTATATACTAAAATAGTCTATTTTAATAGTTTTTTACTTTTAATTTACACTTAATATTGATAAAATATATATGGTGATGTTATGAAATTACTTGCTAATGAATTAAGACCAACTCTTTTAAAAGAAGTTCTTGGGCAAGAACATTTAATTGGTAAAAATAAAATTCTTACAAATTTAGTTAAAGAAAAAAGACTCTTTAATATTATTTTATATGGTCAAAGTGGAATTGGAAAAACAACTATTGCTCTTGCTTTAGTAAATGAACTTGGAAATAGATATAGATTATTAAATGCAACCATTAACTCTAAAAAAGATTTTGAAGTTGTTATTGAAGAAGCTAAAATGTATAATGGTATAATTTTAATAGTTGATGAAATACATAGAATGAATAAAGATAAGCAAGATATATTATTATCTTATATTGAAAGTGGATTAATTACATTAATAGGTCTTACTAATTCTAATCCATATCATAGTATAAATATAGCTATTAGAAGTAGATGTCAATTATTAGAACTTAAACCATTAAAAGAAGATGATATTATTAAAGGATTAAAGAGAGTTCAAAAAGTACTTCCTGATATAAAAATGGATAATAAAACTATTAAACACATTGCTAATATGTCAGATGGAGATATTAGATATGCATATAACTTAGTTGAATTTATGTATTATGGTTATAATAAAGAAATAACTGTTGAAAATATTAAAGAAGTTAATAATAATCCATCATTTTTTACTGATAAAAATGAAGATGGTCATTATGATATGCTTAGTGCCTTTCAAAAAAGTATAAGAGGCAGTGATGTTGATGCATCCCTACACTATTTAGCTAGATTAATTGCTAGTGAAGAATATGATTCTATATATAGAAGAATGATAGTAATTGCGTATGAAGATATAGGGCTTGCTAATCCTAGCATAGGGCCTAAAGTAATCGCCTCTATTCAAGCCAGCGAGCGAGTTGGATATCCAGAGTTAATTAAGCCTCTTAGTGTTGCGGTTATTGAAATGGCATTAAGTCCAAAATCAAATTCAGCAGATATAGCTATTACAAAAGCAATGGATGATATAAAAGAAGGAAATATAGGTAGAATACCTGAACATATAAGGACAACTAGTCCTAATTATAAATACCCTCATAATTATCCTAATTATTGGGTAAAGCAAGAATATATGCCAGATAATTTAAAAAATCGTAAATACTATACTCCAAAAGTAAATAAATATGAACAAGAAATGAGCAAATTTAATAATAAAATTAAGGAGAAATAATGAATTATATAATTGAGAATAAACCATTAAATATTGAATTTGATACAAATGTTATAAGCGAAATAGAAGATAAAATTAAAAATAAGTATGCTGTTACACAAGAAGATGTATCTTTACTACTTGACTATATTTGTCAAGAAGTAAGGTATAAATTTACAACAGATATAGAAAATTTTTCTTATGAAAACAAATGTGATAAAGTACAAGCTATACTTTCTTATTATTTTGATGATTTAGGAGTTAAATATTACCCATGTATGACACAACATGTTATAACAAATGATATAGTTGGTCACTCATTCTTAGTAATTGAAATAGAAATAAACGGAAACATAGTTCATTATTTAATAGATCCTACATTTAGACAATTTCTAACATCAGAAAAATGTAATGAAAAAAATTATATTGAGTATAATAATATGATTTTAAAAACACCAGATCCTGGTTATTTTATTAAAGAAGAGGATATTTCAAAATTAATACCATTTATTGTAAAAGGATATGAAATATTGACTGATGATTTTGCACAAATATATGGAGATTTGTTTTATAATACTAAAACAGGATATACAACTAAGGAACATAAGAGTATGAATGGAAATGTGTATAAAAATTCATTTATTAAAGGACAGGAAAGATTATCGTTAACTAGAAGTGAACTTGAAGAAAATGGTTTATTAATAGCACTAAATGCTAAAACAATTAAAAAATAAGTTAATTTTATATGATTAACTTATTTTTTGTTACATCTAAAATAATATAATTAGTAATTAATAATCCTGCTACTGCTGGAACAAAAGCAGTTGAACCAAGCATTTTATTATTAATTGCTTTTTCTGTTGATGTTACAACTACAACATCTTTCATTAATTCTTTTTCTTTTGATAATTCTTGTCTTAATTTACGAGCAAGCGGATCTGTTTCAGTTTTGTCTAATGTAGTTATTATTAATTTTGTTGCATCTAATTTATTTGCAGTACCCATAGAAGAAATAAGTTTTATCCCTTTATTATGACACTCTTTAATTAATTTAACTTTTACTTTACTTGTATCACAAGCATCTACTATATAATCATAATTATCACTAAATAACACTTCCATATTATCATCACTAATATGAGTATTAATTATATTTACAATTGCATCTTTATTAATTAATTTAATTCTTTTTTTCCATTCTTTAGTTTTATATTTATTATTATTTTTTGATGTTGCGATTATTTGTCTATTAATATTACTTGGTTTAATAGTATCACCATCAACTAGTGTTATATTTGATACGCCACATCTAACTAGAGATTCTACTACATATCCGCCTACACCCCCAAGACCTAAAACTAAGATTTTTAATTTCTTAATCTTTTCTATATTCTCATTTCCAACTAGGCTCTCAAGTCTAGATAAATTCATAAAACTCCACTCCTTATAAGCGCATATATTATAACATAAAAAAAACCTAGTGTAAACATAGGTGTAATAAAACTCGCTGCACACGAGGTGGTAGAACACATAATATACCTGGGATCTTGCATAAAATGCAATATTCAACGCCATATACTAATTAGTTCCCCTATAATATTACATAGTCGGTTTATTGTACTATATTTCTCATCTAGGTTAATTAAATATTATCATATATATTATTTATTTTCAACTTATTATACAAAACTTTACATATTATATCAAAAAATAAAATATAATAGATGATATAATTATTTCATATATTTAAATATGATTAATAAACTTAAAGAAAATATATTTTTAAAATCAACAATAATATTACTAATTGGAGGAATATTTGGTAAATCAGTTGGTTTTATACTCAAAATAATAGTAACAAGAGCACTTGGCACGCATGGTATGGGCTTATATAGTATACTTTCCCCTACTTCATCACTCTTATCTACCTTAGCAGTTTTATCTTATCCAACTGCTATATCAAAAATAATATCTGAAAAAAGTAGTACAAGTAAAGATATTTTAGTATCTTTAATACCATTCTCAATTGTTATTAATATCTTTATAATTATTATAGTAAGTATATCATCTAAATATTTAGCCGGAAATCTACTAAAAAATAGTGAACTTTATTTACCAATAATATGTTTATCATTAACTATGCCTTTTATATCAGTCTCATCTATCATTAAAGGTTATTTTTGGGGTAAACAAAATATGTTTCCATATATGTTATCTAATTTTTTAGAACAAATTACAAGATTTACTATGATCGTATTATTTATATCTAAAGTTAATAATACTATATATAAAATATGCTTTATAATATTAGTAAATATAATTGGGGAAATAATATCACAAATAGTTATGGTATTATTTTTTCCTAAATTTAAAATTAAAAATTTAAAAATAAATATAAATTCAATTAAAAATACTATGAGTATAAGTATTCCTGCAACTATGAGTAAATTAATAGGTACTTTTTCTTATTTTTTAGAACCTATTATCTTAACCAATATATTATTATATGTTGGTTATACTAAAGATTATATAGTATATGAATATGGAGTAGTAAATGCATATGCTTTATCAATATTATTAATGCCTCAGTTTTTTACTCAAAATATGTCTACATCACTAGTACCAGAATTATCTAAACAATATAGTCTTCATAATTATGAACTATGCAAGAAAAGAATAAAACAAATAATATTAATATCTTGCTTTATAGGAGGAATATCTACTATCATAATTACTATATTTCCTAGTTTCTTTCTAAAATTATTATATAATACAAATGAAGGAATAGATTATATAAGACTCCTATCACCATTTACACTATTATTTTATATAGAATATCCCTTAATTAATGCTATGCAAGCATTAAGTGCAACTAAAAGAGCATTTAAAATTACTATTATAAATTCAAGTTTAAAACTAATCACAATAGTATTATTATCATTATTAAAAATTGGTATGTATTCTTTAATATTATCAATAATTATTAATTTAATAGTCGCAACATATCAATATTATAGAGAAATTAAAAAGATACTACATTTCTAATTCATTCATTTTAATTACATATACTTTATCATTTTTATAAAATGCATAAAAAATATCTTCAAGTTCTATATTATTATCACTAAGATATGTAATCAACCACTTAAATGATTTATTTATATATTTTAAAGTTTCATATTGAATCTTTCCATCTAAAACAAGTGGAAGAGGATTAAAGGTATTTCTTTTTAAAAATTCATATTCAAAAATATTTAAACTACCATTATTTTCTAATATTGCATATTCTACATCTCTAATATCTCTAATACCACTATTTCTAAGTTCTAAAAGCAAATAATCCAAAGTATATTTTTGCCTTTTCATCTCTTTATAATTAATTTTACCATTATTAATTATTAGTGATGGTTTTCCATCTATTAGTTTTCTAAATTTATCTGATTTTAAAGATATATGATCAATAAGCATTTCTAATACTAATACAATAACTATAGGAATGATTGCAAACCATATGGATTTTTCATAGTTTTCTATTGATAAAACAGCTAACTCTGCTATTAATAGACTTACTACTAAATTTTGTATTGATAATTGCCCTATTTCTTTTTTACCCATTATTCTAAATATAATTATAGTAAAAATATAGAAAAAAATTGTTCTTAATATTATACTAATATAATGTACACTATTCATACTATTCACCATTATTATTTTGTTTAATCATAAAAATTTTAAACATAAATATAATTAATTAGGTGAAAATATGAATAAATTTAATAATTATTTAAAATCTTTAGCATTATTTGGTATTATTTTTATTATCTATTTATTTTTAATATCAATATTATATTATTTTGAATTATTTAGTTATAAAACTATTAATATAATTGATTATATAGTTATACTTATATTATTTTTTATAACAGGTTTTAAAATATCGAGTTTAGAAGGTAAAAAAGGTTACTTAAATGGCTTTTTAATATCAACTATATTAATTATCACTTTTTGTCTATTAAGCCTTATCATTTCTAAATTAGAATTTTCTAGTTTAATATATTATTTATCGCTGATATTAAGTAGTATTACTGGTGGTATTATTGGAGTTACAAAAAATAGATGAAATTCATCTATTTTTAATATATTTTAGACTAATTTAAATTTTCTGTATTTAATAATGTATTTAAGTATTCTCTTGCATACATTTCATCAATAATAATCTTTTTTCTTAATTCTTCTTTTTGATTATATAATGCGATACTTTTATTTTTAATAGAAATTAACCTATTTTTATATCTCAATTTATCTTCTTCTGTCATTTTTTTATACTGATTTGTAATTCTAATTATATCATCACCAGTTGCCTTTTTACATTCACTATATGAAAGAGCATCTATATTTCCATCAATAGATTTAACTATAACCTCTGATGTTAAAACATCTTTTAGACCAAATGTACTTTTGTAAGCCATCACTTCTACATCTTCATATAATTCATATGCCCTACTTTCTTCAAAGGCAAAAGGTATATCATAATATATTCCTTTATATAGTATATTTTTTAATTTTGATCTATCTAAATTATCATTATGATTTAATGATACCAAATAATATTCTCCCATAATATCTCCCCACTAAAAGCGAACATATTATAGCATGATTAATTGATAAAATCAATTGAAGATAATTATTAATTTACGATAGTGTTTCTCTTCTATCAACTTATTATAATATATAAATATATTTATCATAAATAATGTTCATTAAAACAAAATGATTATATTAGAATATCTAATAATTCCTTAAAACTATATATTCTCTTTATAGTACAATCTTTATTATAAACATTATCAAATAATAAAGATTTAATTCCAACTTCGCTTACTTTTTTAACATGTTTTATTTTATCATCTATAAAAATATTTATATTATGTTTTTGACATTCTTCAACTTTATTTGAATTACCTATTATTAATTTATCATAATATATATTGTTATTATCTAACCACAGTTTAGTGCTATTATAACAATCAATTTGATCTGTTTCTTTTCTTGAAGTAATAATAAATATTTTATTGTTTTCTTTTAATTTATTTATGGTTTTGACAGCATCATCTCTTGGCAAAGTATTCATTCTTAATTCAGTTCTGACATATTCTTTAAATATTTTTAAATCATTAGTACTTAATTCAAATATATCTTCAATTTCAAACTTATTTTGTTCTTTGATCTTATAATCAATGTTATGTTTTTTTAAAAATTTTTTTCCATTTATTAATAATGATTTATGAAAATCAGTTATTGTACCATCAAGATCAATTCCTATGTTCATTATAATACTTTTCTACATCTAACATTAACATATGAAATAAAATCATGTACATATTTTGAATAATTGTTGTATTTGTATTAGGTATATTTACTATATAATCGCAATCATAATTAAAGTGTTCTCCTGTTACTAATACTGTTTTTATATCATTTTCTTTTGAATATTTTAATCCATTTAAAACATTAGTTGCTTTACCTGATGTAGTTATTCCAAAAACTATATCTCCTTCTTCTGCTAAAACTTCTATTTGCTTTCTAAAAATATCATCATATGAATAGTCATTAGCTATTGAAGAAAAATAAGCTAAATTATCAGTTAACGAAATTGCTCGCATTTTTATTCCATTTTTATTAATCATGAAATCAGCTGCTATATGTGCAACATCAACGGCACTTCCTCCATTTCCCATAAAAATTAACATATGTCCATTCTTAAAACAATAAATTATTTCATCTAATATTTTTTTATATACAAATTCTAAATTATTTAATAATTCTAATGTTCTTATATTATCATTTAAATATTGATTATTCACTATTATCCTCCTTAATACGCTTGATTATATTAGTTGTACTTTCTCCCTGAACTAAATCAATCAAAACTACTTTACCGCCATACTCTTCAACTTCTTTTTTGCCAACAATAAATTTATCTTTATAATCGGCACCTTTAACTAATATATCTGGTTTTATATCATTAATTAGATTTATAGGTGTTTCTTCATCAAATACTACAATATAATCTACAAATTCTAGAGAAGTTAAAATATCTAATCTTTCTTTTTCATTAAATATAGGACGTTTATCTCCTTTTATTTTTTTTATTGAATAATCCGAATTTAATCCCAATATTAAAATATCCCCTTTACTTTTAGCAGTTTTTAAATTATATATATGTCCGCTATGAATAATATCAAAACATCCATTTGTAAATACTATTTTTTTATTTTTATGTAATATATTACAAAATTCTTTTATATCTTTTCTCGAAATTATTTTGTTATTAAAATAATTAATTATTTCTTCTAGTTTTACTAACTCTGTTCCAAATTTAGTTACCTTTATTGAAGCAGAATAATTTGCTAATTTACACGTATCAATAAAATCCATTTTTAATAATATACCTAATGCTAAATAACTAAGTACTGAATCCCCCGCACCAGTTACATCAAACACTTGATTTTTTAAAGCTTTAATATTATGTTTTATATTATTGTCATCAAAAATTACCATTCCTTCTTCGCCTAAAGTTAAAACTATATTTTTAATATTATTTTTATTTTTATATTCAATAATTTTTTCATCATTAAAATCTTTTATCAAGGAATTCATTTCTTTTTTATTCGGTTTTAAAAGATATAAATTATTAAAATCTATATCAAAATTTTTAGGATCACAAATAACTGGTATATTTTCTGCAAAATTAATAATTTTTTTAAATGTCGTTGGAGTTATAACACCTTTATTATAATCAGATATAATTATTAAATCATAATTATTATTTAATTCATTAATTTTTTCAACAATTAAATTTTTAAAATCAAATGAGTTTTCTTCTTTATCAACTCTTAAAACTTGTTTATTGTCATTTGAAAATAATCTTGTTTTTGTTGTTGTAATAATATTATCTCTAATAACAAATTCAGTATTTATGTTATTTTTCATCAATAAATCTATTATAATATTTGAATTATCATCATTACCAATTACCCCTACTAAATCAACCATAATTTCAAAACTAGAAATGTATTTTGCTACATTAGTACATCCACCTAAGCTATAATATTCACTATTATAATTAAAAATTAATAATGGAGCTTCATCGCTTATTTTTCGAGGCGAAACATTTATATATCGATCTAATATTATATCTCCAATAATTAATACTTTTTTGTTTTTTAATTCGCTTAATCTATTTATCATTTTAAATTCAACTTTCTAATATTTTGTGGAACAAAATTACCATGAGAATTAATAAGTTTTCCATCAAAATAAATATCGCAATTATTTCCTGTTTGATTTAAATAAATCATATCCCAATGTAATGCAGATTTATTTCCATTAAATGCATCTTCATATGCATTACCTAGTGCTATGTGAAAACTTCCACAAAGTTTTTCATCATATAAAATATCGTACATAGGTTTATAAACCTTCGGATTAAAACCAAGCGCAAACTCTCCAATATATCTTCCACCTTCATCAATATCAATAATTTCTTCAAATTCATTTGAATATTTATCACAACAAAAATCTACAACTTTTCCATCACAAAATCTTAATTGAATATTATTAAAAATTAAATTGTTTTTTGGTGATGGAACATTGTACTTAATTATTCCATTTGCACTATATTTAATTGGCGAAGTATACACTTCACCATCTGGCAAATTTCTATTTCCAATTAATGAAACCGCTGGTATTTTATTTTTATAAAATTCTAAATCAACATTCTCACCAATTATTTTAACATGTTCAGTATTTTCAATTAATCTTCTTAATTCTTCTATCGCATCTAATTTAGAAGTAAAATCATAAGTCATTGCATCAAGTGCGTACCTATAATATTCTTCGTAAGACATTCCCATATTTTCAGCATCAACTATCGATGGATAATTAAGTAATAACCATCTTTTATACTTTTTTAATTCTTCTAATTCCATTTTTTTTCTTTTAAATAAACCTATTGCACTTTTATTTACCTCATCCTTTAATATTGGTATATATGGATCATTACTTCCAATTGAGACAAAAATATCATAGAATTGATTATCAAATGCAATTCTTTCTAATACACCATTAACATTTTCTTCATTATATGTACTTTGTACTATATCCTCTAACTCTTTATTAAATTTATAAGGATAAGCAAGGCCGCCTCTTTTTGCAACTTCAAGAGTAATTTGTTCAACTAAGTATAATGATTCTTCTGACTTATATTTAATATAAACCTTATCTCCTTTTTGTATTTCTAATGAAAATTTGGCAATTAATTTGGCTAATTCTTTATTCTTATAATTCATATCATCTCCTACCTACCTCATGAATTTTTAGTTTTTTTCTTTATAATTTGAATATGTTAAATAATTATTTATTTATATTCGGAAATTAATAATCCGTAATCTAAAAAAGCTCTATATTCATTTAAAGTATTAACAAAAGATGCTTCTCTTCTAGTACCTTCTTTTATAAAACCTAATTTTTCTAAAACTCTTTTTGAACTATCATTTCCTTCAATTGTATCAGCAAATATTTTATTTAATTCAAGTTCTTTAAATCCAACTTCAATTAATTTTTTCCCTGCTTCAGTACAATAACCCTTGTTACAATAATCATAATCAAATACATATGATATTTCTGCATTATTATTGTTTTCATCAATACTTAGTTCAGCAAATCCAATCGGAGTGCCATCTGTTAAGCAAACAGTTAATGAACCCGCAATACCCTCTTCAAATTTACTTGCTTTTTTTTCTAAGAATTTAATTCTATCTTCTTTTGTTTTATTTTTTATTCCACCTAAATACATTTGTGTAATTTCTTGTTTATCCATTTTTAAAATCATATCTATATCTAAAGTAGATGTTGGTCTAATAGTTAATCTTTCTGTTTGTAATGGTAGTAAAGATATTAATTTTTCATTTTTATTCATTTAATTTTCTTCCTCCTTTAATAATTTAATTACATTTTTAAATATTTCTTCGTATCTTATTGTATTTATACAATTGTAATTATCTCCAAACATTTTGTACGTTTTAACGCAATCATTGTCTAATTTTTTTATTGGACAATTTTTAGGACAATTACTATTTCCAGATATTTCAATACTATTTATTTCTTTTTGATTTATCAAATAACTCTTGGGACTTATACCGAATAATACAATCCTTTTAACATCAAATGCTCTTGCAAAATGATATGGTCCTGTATCATTAGTAATAACAAGTCTTGCATTTTTTATATAATTTAAAAGTGTATCTAAATTTATATTTGTATATCTATATACTCGATTACTATTAATTTCTTTTTTAATACTATCTATATATTCTGTTTCTTTAACTGATCCAGTTAATAAAATATCAACATCATCATAATTTAATAATATTAAATTAATTAAATTAATAAAATTATTTCTATGCCACATTCTTGCTTTAATTGTGGCACATGTCTGAACGATAATATATTTTTTATGATTAAAATGCTCAATATTATTTATATCTAAAAAGCATTCAGTTTTATCATTATCAATATCAATATTTAATAATTTTAATAATTCTAATGACTCATTTGTTCTAGTTGTATTATTGCTTAAAAGAATTGAATCTGTAAAAGCTAATTCATATTTTTCTTTATAATCATTTTGTAATAAACCATATCTTTTTTTTATATTAAGCATATATGGAATATATGTTCTATAAACTTCGTTAAATGGCCTTACAAATTGTATAGATAAAATAAAATTATATTTTTTTAGTTGCTTACAAAATTCATAAAATATACTAATATCATCCCTAGAATGAGGCATTTCTATTGCCTCATCTATATAGGGACAATTTTTTAATAATTCTATACAACTTTGATTCCTTACTAAGAAAATTATTTTCTCCTTATAAGATTTTCTAATATTTCTTAGACTTGGTGTATCACATATAATATCACCTAAATTATTAAAATTAATTAATAATATAGCATCTTCTTTATTCTTTGAATTAATTTTATCTAATTTATTTTTTATTAATTCAATTTCATTCATTAAAATCCTGTATTACTCCAATGCATCATTATTGAATTTTCATCATATTCTGGTAAATTTGATACTGATGTATTACTCCAATGCATCATTATTGAATTTTCATCATATTCTGGTAAATTTGAT
>JBJEED010000003.1:32824-84682 GCA_051872765.1 Bacilli bacterium
CTGATGTATTACTCCAATGCATCATTATTGAATTTTCATCATATTCTGGTAAATTGTTTTTCATAAAAATCCTCCTTAATAATTTACAAAATATTTTTCTGTTGACATTAATTGTATTTTTTTTATTATGTGAATTATTATATTATAGTAATAATCACAATACAATGATTTGGCGTTTATATCGCCATTTAAATTATAAATAAATCCGCTACAACCTCCTCCCCGACAAAATAATTTTAAAGGGCAATTTTTACAATCTTCGATCGCATTTATATCCCTTTTCTTTAAAATTACTTCTCTATTTAAAATATCTTCATTACTATCGTTTAAATCTCCCAAATAATTTTCCTCTTGAGAGTTTACCATAGTACATGGATATATTTTACCATCTTTATATACTGAAATGCAATTTTTTCCCGCACCACATGGTGATTGGTTGCACATATAATTATATAAATCTCTTTTTAATATTTTTCCATATAATAAATATAGTTCTCTTTCTTTAAATACAAACTTATTATTTTCAATTGAATTATCAAATACTTCTTTCATAACTTTATATAAATCTTCATTTGAAACCACATATTCATTTAATTCCTTATTTTCTTTTGTAGGCCATAAGAAATTATATGAAGCTCCTAATATATTATTTTTCTTTAAATAATTAGTTATATTATTTAAGTCTTTATAATTATTTTTATGAACTATAATAATTGGACTTATTTTATATTTTTCTAATAATTCTTTAATTCTATTTGTATAATTTATACTCTTTCCATTTATTCTTAATAAATTATTTTCATCTGTTATCCCATCAATACTAATATTAATAGAAATATTATATTTTGTTAATTCTTTAATTCTTTCTTCATTTAATAATAATCCATTAGTTTGAAGAATAAAATGTATTTTTTTATTATTTTTAAAATGTTTCAATGTTTTAATAATTTCTTCATAGTTTGTTAATGGTTCTCTGCCATGAAATAATACAAAAAAATCATATCCATCGAAAAACTTATTAATTGATTTAATCATTGTTTCACAATCCATTAAATTGCTTTTTTTGTCACATAAATTGTCAGCTGCATAGCAATATTTACATTTCATATTACAAGCATCACTTGTATGAAGAATTAAATAATTCATTTTTTTTAATTTATTATTATCTTTTTCACTACTATTTATAACATCTAATAATTTATCTTTAAATTCTTCATAATTTGGAAATATTTCTTTTAATTTACTTATATTAATGTCGTTTATTATTTCTTCTTTTTTTGTATAAAAGAATGATAAATATTTACCCGTTTTCACATTAATAATTATATTAAAATTATTTTTAGTAATTAATGTAAGCATTTTATTCCTCCAATCTATATTCTTTTATTAGATTATTCTTCTTAACATATGTTATTGTACTTTTTGAACTTTTTCTTAAAATCTCATTATTTTTGGAAAAATTAATATCTTTATTTAATACTTCATGTAAATTTAAATATTTACCACATTCATTATTAATAAATCTATTATAAAATTCATAATAATTAAAAGTCATGTATTCTTTATTTTTTAAGCTTAAATCATTAGTCAAAATATAAACCGTGTAATTTTTTTTATTTACTATATTGATAATTTCATCATCATAGAATTCATCTAAAATAATTGTTATTTCATTTTCTTTGATATTATTTAAAATATTTATAAAGTCATTTTTTGCACGCTCAAATAATTTTGGAGAGGAGCCAGTATGATAAATAGTTGTGTTATTAGTGTTTTCAAATATCTTTTTTGCTAACATTGTTTTTCCAGTAAATTTTTTCGATTTTATAAATATTCTTTTATTTTTATTTTCTAATAAAACTTCAATGGCTTTATTTTGAAAATCATTTAAATTGATTAAAAACATTTTATTCATATATTTTCCCTATTAATCCATCTTTTATTTTTTTATTCATATATGGATAAATTAACTGATAGAAACCACATATTGGATCTTTAGAATAAATTGAGTTTGTATCATAATATTTTCTTGAACAACATCCTGCTCCACAAAAATTTTTGATTTGACAATTTTGACATTCTTTTATTTTAGAGTAATTACATTCAGCAAAATAATTAACAACACTTGACTCTAAAATCTTATCTAATGGCATTTCATTTATATTACCTAATTTAAATTTTTCAATACTACTTAAATCATCACATGGAAATATATCTCCATTTGGGGTTATTCCAAAAATATTTAATCCAGCACCACATGGACTATTGGCACACATGTAATGTTTACTTCCTGAATTAAACATTTTAGTTATATAATAAACATTTTTTTCATTTAAAATAATTCCTTTTTTATAATATTTCTCTATTTTATTTATAATAGTTTTTGTTGCCATAAATAATTCTTCGTTGCTTAAAGATAAATCACTATTATCATGCCCTCTTCCACCTTTTATAAAATAATTAAATGAAAAATCGTATATTTTATTTTCAACATAAAAATCTATTATTTCTGATACTTTGTCATAATTATATTTATTTAATACAGAAAGAGCATTTATTTTAACATTATTTTTATTCAAATTATCTATAACATTTTTTATTAATTCTATTGAATTTTCTTTATTTACTAATATTCTACAATTATTTGATTGTTCTGTATTACCATCTATACTAATACTTATTTTAACATCATTTTCTTTAAAAAACTTAATTTTATCATCTGACAATAATACGCAATTAGTTTGAATATAATAATCCAAATCTTCTTCTAAATGTTCTTCTTTATAATGATTAATTATTTTTTTGATAACATCGTAACATAACAAAGGTTCTCCACCATGAAATAAAACTTTTACTTTATTGTAATTATTAATTCTCCTTAATTCTTCAATTACTCTTAATGCAGTTTCATAAGTCATATAACTCTTTTTTTCTCCTGCGGATGCATAACAATATTTACATCTCATATTACAATCAGTTGTTAAATTTAATACAACTAGTTTTGGTACTCTTAACATATTAAACCTCCTTCATTTCATAATTATCATCTATTTCATATATACCATTAATTGTATTGATAATTATTGATGTTTTTTTATATTTTATACTTTTTATATAATTTTCTATTTCTATTAATTTTTTTCTATAAAAACATTTATTACTTGCTATTCCATATCCCAAATACGAATAATTATTATTTTCATATTTTTTTATTCTATCTATGGTAAAAAAACAATTAACATATGAACTAATAATTGATTTATTACATCTTGAATATATAATTTCAAAATCATCATCAGAACTTATTATTTTTTTAAAATTTTTTTCTTCATAAATATAGTATTTCTTTTTAAATCCAAGTGGTAATAAAGTTAGTTTAAATACACTATTGTCTTCTCTTTTCAATTCTATAGGAAATAATTCATATTTTTTTATTAAATTGTTGTCTAAATAGTTATGACGTTTTTTTTCATTATGATGTTCTTTATCAAGATTTCTATTATTTGCAAAAAAATGTAAATTTGAACTAGGGCATTTTTTATAAACACATGCATCCCATGTTAAATCTATTTCATATATTTTTTTATTTAAATAAACTCTATTCCATATATGATTAAAGTATTTTACATATTCACATTTTATATTTTGCCTTTCTAATAATTCTTTAAATAATAATGAATATCCAGAACAAACAGCCTGCTTTGTTATAATAACTCTTAAAGATCTTATTAATAAATCGTTTTCTTCTTTTGAATCATATTTTATATTTTTTCTAATATAATCATAAATATATAATATTTTATCCATTTTATTATTAGGAATATTTTCTTCAATCTTTTCAAACTCTGTTATTATTTCTTTTATTTCATCAATATGATAAGTTATTCTTTTTTTATATCTTGGAATATATTCAATATCATTTATTCCACCATATATTTTAAAATAACAATTTCTATTTATAATTGAATTTAATATTTTACTGTTAAGTGATTTAGTATTGTATAATTCAATAGTAATTAGATTGCTATTATTAATTAAATTGATCAATTTTTTATTAATAACTTTATAAATCATAATACCAAATTCTTTCCGTAATTAAAGGAAAAGCGCCCTTTAATATCAAATATTAAAAAACGCTTTTTGTGACACATTAAACCAAGTGTTAGTAATTTATCTTTTATTTTATGTTTTGAATATATATAATATATCATACTATCACCTATAAAAATTATTATATTTATTTTTTTTATTAAGTCAATATTTTTTCAATGATAAATTTATTTTTTCTTTGTATATCTATTATAAAACTTTTCTCTAAATTCAAGTAGATCATCTTTTTCGATATGTTCTCTTATCTCTTCCATTAAATGAGTTAAGAATCTTATATTATGTATTGATATTAATCTTTGTCCAAATGATTCATCAGCTACTATCAAATGACGAATATATGATTTAGTATAGTTTTTACATGCGTAACAATCACACCCTTCTTCAATAGCAGATAAATCATTAATGTATTTGGCATTTCTTAAATTACATCTTCCATCATGAGTAAGTGCATTGCCATGTCTTGCTAATCTAGTAGGAAGAACACAATCAAATATATCAATTCCACGAATAACACCATCTATTAAATCTATTGGTTCTCCAACACCCATTAAATATCTTATTTTATCCTCTGGTAAATATGGTGTAGTATACTCTATCATTTTAAGTTTAGTATCTGGATCCTCACCAACACTAACTCCTCCAATACTATAACCATCGAAATTCATCTTAACAGTCTCAATTGCTGAATATTTTCTTAAATCTGGAAATTCTCCTCCTTGAACGATACCAAATTGTGCTTGGACATCTCTTTTTTTATTAGCATCTAAACTTCTTTTTGCCCATCTAAGAGTTCTTTCTATACTGTTTTTCATATATTCATGAGTAACAGGATATGGGGGACACTCATCAAAACTCATTATAATATCACTTCCAAGTTTATTTTGAATTTCAATACTTTTTTCAGGTGTTAAAAATAAATTTTTTCCATCAATATGACTTTTAAACTTAACCCCTTCTTCACTAATATCTTTTGGTTTTGCTAAACTAAACACTTGAAAGCCACCACAATCTGTAAGTATTGGTCCATTTTTATAATTCATAAAATTATGAAGTCCACCTGCATTATCGACAACATCTTCTCCTGGCCTTAACCACAAATGATATGTATTAGATAATATCACATCCGCCTTTGCATCAATTAATTCTTCAGGACTTAGTGTTTTTACTGTGGCTTGAGTACCAACAGGCATAAACATTGGTGTTTTATGCTTTCCCCATTTCGTTTCAAATTCACCAAGTCTACCACCACATGAACATTTTTTTATTAACTTAAATTTTAAATCCATATTATTTACTCCCTATATTTGTTAAAAACATCGCATCACCGAATGAAAAGAATTTATACTTTTCATCTTGTGCATGATAATAAGCTCTCTTAATTATATCAACACTACTAAATGCACTAACTAACATTACAAGTGTGCTTTTTGGTAAATGAAAATTAGTTATTAATGCATCTGCTGATTTAAATTTATATGGAGGATATATAAATATATTTGTCTGTTCACATGTACTTTTAAACTCTTTATATTTTGATATATTTGCTTCTAAAGTTCTAAGAGAAGTTGTTCCAACACAAATAATTCTTCTATTTTCTTTCTTTGCAATATTTAGTTTATTAGCAACATCCTGTGAAATTTCATAGTATTCACTATGCATATTATGTTTAGTAATATCCTCTTCACTTACAGGTCTAAATGTACCTAAACCAACATTTAAAGTAACATACAATATTTCTATACCTTTTCTTTCTAACTTATTTAATAATTCATTAGTAAAATGTAGTCCAGCAGTAGGCGCAGCACTACTACCAGTTATTTTAGCATATACAGTGTTATATCTATCATTATCTTTTAGTGATTCATGAATATAAGGTGGTAAGGGCATCACACCTACACTATTTAAATGCTCTAAAAATATACCAGAATATTCAAATTTAACATGAGTAATACCATTTTCTAAGACTTTAATCACTTCACATATAAAATCATCTTCAAACTTAATTTTAGTTCCAATATGTACTCTTTTTTGTGGTCTAACCAAACATTCCCATAAGTCGCTTTCTAACTCTTTTAATAACAATACTTCAATTTTAGCATTAGTATCAATTTTATTTCCAATAATTCTACTAGGTAATACTTTAGTATTATTTAAAACTAATGTATCACCTTTTTTCAAATAACTAATAATATTATAAAATACATCATCAACATAATTACCATTATCTTTATCAACTACTAATAATTTACAATGATCTCTATCTTTAATTGGACTTTGAGCAATTAATGATTCATCTAAATCATAATCATAAGTATTTATATCTTTATAATTCATAAAATTACTAGGAAAACAGCCTAGTATTCACCTTCCTTTTTCGCATTTAATGATAACATAATAAGTATTAAAAGTAAATTAAAACTGATATTTCTATCAGCTTAACTTTATAATTTATTAATGATATCTTCTAATTCAGTTTTATCTCTAAATCCTACAACTTCATTTTTTACTTTTCCATCATTAAAGAATACTAATGTAGGAATACTCATAACTCTAAATTGTTCTGCTAATTTAGGTAATTTATCAACATCAACTTTAATAATTTTAATATCATTTTCTAACTCTTCAAGAATTGGTGAAAGCATTTTACATGGGCCACACCACTGGGCATAAAAATCAACTAAACATTTTCCTTCTTTAACTAAATCATCCAAATTTTCTTTCTCTAAATATATCATTAAATTTTTCCTTTCTCTTTTAATAAATTTATATTTTCTTCTGTAACAATATCATACTTTAAAAATAATTCAATCGCATCTTCATTAAACTTCTTTGCATCCTCTTCTTCATAGTTTTTAGCAAGTTCATATATTTCATTAATTGCAAGCCTAGTATCTTCAATAATATCACTCATAATTGGTGTACTATTTAATATTGGATCTGCTAATTTACTTTCCTCCATTCCACTTATATTAATAAATGGTTGATGAAAGATAAAAAGTAATATAAATATTACAACATAACTTTCAATTGCTCCAACTATCGCACCACCTATTTTTGAAAAAAATCCAAGTATTATAGTCATTTTTAATATTTTTTCTATTATACCCGTTATTTTTAGTATGATTCTAAGTGCTAAATATAATACAGAAAATACTATTAAGAATGCTATTAATTCATAAACTAATATATTAAGTACGCTCATCCCTTTAAATATACCTGTAAAATTAAAGAAAGGCAAATTTTTATAAAAGAATGTTGCGATTGGAACCCTTAAATAAAATGAAATTACAAGAGTTAAAACAAGGCCAACTAATAAAACTGTTTGTTTAATTAAACCTCTTCTAAGCCCAGCAAATGCCCCTAAAAATATAAATATAATAATTAAAACATCTAATATATTCATAATATCCTCCTAAATAATATATATGGATTATCTAAACTACCATCACCTTTTAGTATAATAGTATCTTTATTTAGTGTTATAACAGGTCTTACACCTATTTTTTGATTTACTTCTAGTATAGATACTTTATCTTTATCAACTATAAAATTATATGCATTATTTGAACTAAAATATGCACTTGACATAGTCCAATAAGGAACAGATGAATATAAATAATTATCTATATTATTTTTTTCAAATGAATATCCTGCATAAAATAATTCCTCTAATGTAATTAATCCAACTGAATTAGTTAAAATATCATTACCAAATTCACTATTAACTGAAAACCTATCATTTAAATTTGGACAGTTATAACTAACTTCATTATTTAAATAACTATTCATAAGTTCATATCCAGTATTACTATTTCCATATCCAATTTTATCATATAAAACATTTTTTAATGTAAATGAACTTAAATTTCTATTATTACAATAAATAGTACTTTGAGAAATAAAATCATTAAAATCAGCTATATTAGAAGTATACCAACTATCAAGTACAATCTTAATTGCACTTGAATTTAAATTTCTATGTTCACTTTCATAATTTTTACTACTAGCATTACCATACATATATCCTACATACGCATTAAAATTAGAGCGTAAATTAAATTCATTTAGTTCTTCTAAGACATTTTCATCACTACTACATTTTCCTTCACTAACATTCCCATTGTAAATAATTCTTATTCCACCATCTTCAGTAGTTCTAATAATTTTATAACAATTATTACCAAATATAACATTATTATTTAGATTACTACTTCCTCTATAAAAGTAAACCGTTTTTCCATTTATACTATTGTTTGTATAATATATTCCATCTTCATAAACATTTCCATCATTATTTTTAAATGACGATATAGTATTATTAACTATTTCATACCCAATAGACCCCTTGTCATATGAAATTATATTTTTAGTGCTTACAACTTTAATATTTGATGAAAATGTTTTGTTAAAATTAACACTTTGATCAATATCTAATTCTTTAAACTTAATTTTAAAAGTATATATATGTTTCTCTTGTGGATCAATTTTAATATTTGATGCTATACTAACACTTGAAATAGGTGCTTTATTTGAATATACATACGCACCACTATCAGATTCTAATGAATATGTTAAATCATTTAGATCATTAAAATTATTAATAACATTTTCTAAATTAATATCATAGTATTCTATATTATCATTGTTATTTACAACACTAAATATTTTAACAATCTCTTCTCCCGGCTTAAAATTTACCATAGAAACATTACTAGTATCAATATATTCTACTATAATATTATCATTTAATTTATTTTCTTCCTCTTCTATTACTTCCCCATTATTTAAAAAAGCATAAGTCATTCCCGATAATAAAACGACTATCAAAACAATACCAATATATGCAAAGACAACATTAATCTTTTCTGTATTCATATTTTTAGCTCCTAATTATTACCATAATTATATAATTATTTGACTTTTTTTTCAACATAAATTGAAATAATTAAGATATTTTGCTAAAATATTCTTTGAAGGAGAAAAAGTTATGATTAATCAATGTGATATATTAGATGAAAAAAAATCATCTTTACTTCACAAGAAAAGCAGTGAAGTAACTTTTCCTATGGATGAAAAAGATATTTTAAATATAAATAATATGATAATGTATTTAAGAATGACTCAAGATGAAGAATATGCTGCTAAAAATGATTTACGAGCAGGGATGGGCCTTGCTGCTGTTCAATTAGGTGTACTTAAAAGATACTTTGTTATTTCATATAAAAATGAAGATGGAACATTTGAAGAATATAAAGTAGTAAATCCTAAAATAGTTTCTAATTCTGAAGAACTTATCTATGTTGAAGAAGGAGAAGGATGTCTTAGTGTAAATAGATATGTTGATGGAATAGTTCCTAGATATGCAAGAATTACTGTTGAATATTATGATGAATTTGGTAATAAAATAATAAAAAGAGTTAGAGAAGAAATTGCAGTAGCATTCCAACATGAAATAGATCATTTAAATGGAATACTATTTACTGATAAAATAGATAAAAAAGATCCATACAAAAACAAAGATTATATGAGAGCAATATAACTTATATGTGTAGTCTAAGAATTAATTCTTAGACTTTTATATTTACTTTTTATCTAATTTTTTATATAATCTATAATAGGTGAAAAGATATGGATAAGGGTAATACTAATACGCGACTTATAATTTATTTAATATTATTTTTGCTGTTTTTAGGATTAAGTATCTTTGGTTATTCACTATATAACAAGGGATATGGTGAAAAAGGTAGAATCAAAAAAGAATTAACTCCTATAGTAGATGCATTTAATAATTTAAACTCAGTTAAAAATAATGAAAATATAATAAAAGCTAAGTATAGCGATAGTATGATTAAAATAACATATATAAAAGAAAAAGAAAAATATGAATATAAATTAACTTTAAATGAAACTACTAATATGAAATTAATAGAGATGCAATATGAATATAGTGATAATGTTAATGGTGAATATATCGCATCACTTGTATTAGATGCAGTAAGTGTACTTAACTCAAATAAAGAAAACGAATTATTTAAAAAAATTAAATATAGTGATTTATATAATATTAGTACTACAAATGGTGCTAATTTATCAAGAAGAAATAATATAATGTATTTAGTTATAAATATTGATTCAAATTTATTACAAAATGTAAAAGATTTAAACTTAACTAATATTGAAGTTAAATATATTACAGTAAATGATATTGGAGATGTTTCAGAAGTATTAAATAAAAATAATTCATATAATTATTATAAAAATACGATTACATTAGATATACGCATTGATGATAATAATTATAATATATATTGTTCTAATCAAGTGAATAATTATGATGATATATATGAAAGTATTATGTCAGTTGCTAGTATATTATTTCCAAATGTATATGATGACATTATTATATCTAATTATGATTATAAATCTGATCTTAAAAAAGATAATTATAAAATTGAAATAAATCCTGAAATAGATAGAACAACTATATTAACACAAGATCAATATTTAATGAAATTAACAATTAATAAATAAAAAATTATTGCTTAAATGTGCAATAATTTTTTATTTATTCAAAAACATCATATTTCTCTACTTTTTAAACATTACTATTTTAAAGTTTTTAATACATCTCTTACTGAATGAACTTCAGTAGAATCATTGTTTTGAAATTTTATTGTTGTATATTCATCAACTTTATATGTTTTAATATTTGCGCATATACTTGCTTTTATTCCTCTTAACGAGTCTTCAACAGCTATACACTCTTCAGGCTTTAAGTTTAATTTATCAAGTACCAATAAATAAGCATCTGAAGAAGGCTTCAAATTTTTTACATCTTCTCTTGCAACTATATATGAAAATAAATCTTTTGAATCAGTCTCTTCTAATAATTTGTCTACAAAAAATCTTTTAGATGTTGATACAAGAGCTACAATATATCCTTTTTCTTTCATTTTTTTTATTAACTCAATATTTTCTAATACATCTTTTTCTTTAATTACTTTTTCAAAATTCTTTTCATAATCCATATACACTTTGCTCATAATCACATCGTGATCTTCTGTTATTATTCCTTTTTTCGTCAAAGTTTTTAAAAGCATTGCATTTTCTTTTAGTTCATATTTTTCATAATCTTCTTCTGTTATATTAGCATTATATTCATCATTTAATATGTGTATAAACGAATTACAAAAAGCTTTTTCACTATTAATCAATGTCCCATCCAAATCAAATAATATTGCTTTAATTTTAGTCATTATTAATTATTATTAATAGAATACTATTAATTTCCTTTAATTCTTTTTTATTTAAAATCATTGATTTTTTTAAATTAATATTATTTTTTCTAATTATTTGATTAATAGTTTCATCTTCTGTATATATAATATTGTCTATTTTAATATTTAATTTACCAAAGAAATGAGTAAAAAATACTTTATTTGTTTTTGTTATAAAAATCTTTTTTTGAGGCAACATTTCTAATAATTGAATTGTTACTAAAAGTTCTTTTGAATCAAATATTAAATTATCTAAGTATTCATCTATGTATGAGATAATAATTGTATTAAATTCTTCATTTTTTCTAAATAATCCCCATTTAACTGTCTTTTTATAATCCTTTATAAAACTATCTTTATATTTTTTATAAAAATCTTTTTCATATTTTATTAAAAATTTATCTAGATCAATGTATATTGTTTCTAATTTTTCTTTAGATGAATCTTTACTATAAATATTATCTGCTACAATATCTCTATATGGTCTTGTTTCTTCTTTTAAATTTAAATTTGAAAAGGAATTTACAAATTTTCTTAATATTAAATTTAATTCTTCTTTATTTGAATCTTCTTCAGATATAATTTCAAATTCAACAAAACCTCCGATACCTGGTAATGTATCAATCATTATACTATATCTATATTTTTCATCATTTTTTTCAAAAGTATATCTTTCTTTCTCTACTACACAATAAGAATAAAATCCTAAAGAAGTAAATAAACTCACAAAATTAGAATATTCTTTTATATCCACTTCAATATTATTCTCCAATTTACAATATTTTCCAAGTAGAGATGATGACTTACCTTTAAACGTAATTTCCATTTTTTCATTATTAACTTTTCTAATTCTTAGACAGGTTCTATTTTTGATGTATTCGCTATTTATATCTGTAAAATATTCATCGCTTTCGATTTTTTTGTTTAATTCAATAAAATCCAATTGTTTTATTTGTTCAATAAGCTTTTTTGGATTTAAACAATAATATTTTTCTTCAGTTTCGACTCTTATTTTCATCTTTTCTTTCCTTTCTAATTTTAGCTATTAGATATGTACCAAGTATATTTGTAAATTTGGCATATTCAATATCATATTTACTATATTTAGTATCTATAATATTTTTAAATTGAGATTCATTTAAGAAACAATCTCCGATATCTTTTAGAAACATTCTATATAGCCATTTATTTAAAAATCTAGGTACTCCCTTTGATTCTCTGGGATTACATATTTCCACTATTAACATTTCTTTTTTAGCTATTTTATCTAAGAAGTTTAAAATATTATAAATATTATTTATATTGTTCATATGATGCAAAGTATTTTTACAATATGCAATATCAAAACTATTTTCTTTCATTTGGTTAAAAATAATATCATCATTTGTGTAATAAGCTTCGTTTTTTTCATCACCAAGAAATTCAATGCATATGTCATTTTCAACTATTAAATCAAATTTATTTATTTTTGCAATATCAAGTATATCTCTATTATTTCCACAAGATACATCAATAATCGATTTGTTATTTGCAATCATATTTGAAAGTAATTCTTTAAATTCAGTTTTTCTTCTTTTCTTAGATGTAAGTAAATATTTTTTTATGTATTTTTCATGAAACTTGTATCTTTTACTATATTTTTTACTCATTTTAATTTCTTTTGAAATACTACTAGATAAATATGATACTTCAAAATTTTTTTTATGATAATCAACTAACATTTTATATTTTTTGGGAGCGTTTGATATTTTTACTCTTTCTAACAAATTAAATTTATTTATTATACGTAAAGCCATTACTAATGTTTCTTGACAAAAACAAACAGGATAATAATTAATAACATCTATTTTATATTTTTTGCTTATTTGATCTATTAAATTTAATATATTTGGCTGATCTTTAAAATCTAAAAATTTAGACTGATTTAAATAATAGTAATATTTATCATCATATATTAAAAATAATATTTTTTGTTCTGATATAGTTATATTTAACTTTTTTATATCATAAAACTCTTTATAAAAATCATATATGCTATATTTCATATTCAATTTCCTCTTCTATGAACATCTGTGCTACTTTTGTCAAATTACAATCAATTTTAACAATATTTATTTCCATTTCAGGAAATTCAAAATCAATATCTACTTTTTTTATTATATTAGCATCAACTAAATAATCTATTGCAGGTTCAACCACATAACCTAATCCTAAATTTCTTCTAACTGAATCTATAATTAAATCTTCTGTACCAAATTCAAGTACCGTCTTAATATTACATCCTTGTTCATCAAAAATTCTATTAATATTTTTCCTTAATGAACTTCTAGCAATCGGCAATATTATATTTTCTTTTTCAAGTTCTTTAATTGTTTTAGGATTTGAACTATCTTTTGCAGATTTAATAAAACATGTTTTCAAAGAACAAATCGGAGTTATTGATATATTTTTATATACTGTATCAATTGGTGTAGAGTCGATTACAAAATCTAACTTTCTTGCTTCTAATTGATCAATTAATTGTGAAGTAGACATATCAATAAGCTCTATTTTTATTTTTGGATGATTAAGTTTAAAGTGATCAATCTTATTCATTAGATAATTTCTTACAATATGAGATTGTACCCCTATTACCAAAGTACTTTTTTCAATATCATTAATTGCAGCTAATGTACGTTCACATGTTTCAAGTAAATCTTTAGTCTCTTTTAAACAATTGTAAAGTATTTCACCAGAAGATGTTAATGAAATTCCTTTGTTAGCACGATAGAAAAGTATTACGTTTAGCGCTTCTTCGAGTTTAGACATACTTTTACTTATTGCCGGCTGAGACATATAAAGTTTATTTGAGGCCTCTAAAAAACTACTAGAATTTGCAACTTCTAAAAAAATTTTTAATGAATTTAAATTTATTTCATTCATATCCATCCCCACCTTTTATTTCATTATATTGGGGTTTTGATATAATGTCAATTATCAATAAGTTGGAATTGTTATAACTTTTAGTAATATCAATATTTTTATTAAAATTTATAAATCAATTTCACTTATAAATTCATAATTTTTCTTTATTTTTGTTAGTTTTGTTTTTAAATAATCAGGTTTAACTAGAGATTTTTTTATATCTTTTTTATCAATCCATTTATAAATAATATTTTTACCTTCTTCAATCCCATCAAATTCACCTTCTTTTATTAAAGATGAATTATCTGGAATACTAACTAAATATCCTAAAATATATTGATGTTGTGTTTTACCGCCAAATTTGAAGAAATATTCTGTAAACCATAAAGGTCTTTCAATAATTGCATTTTTCTCTCCTGTCTCCTCAAATAGTTCTCTTAATACTACTTCCTCTCCTGTTTCCATAGTAGCAATTGCTCCGCCAGGTAATGCCCAATTTTCATCACCTTTTCTTTTTTGAAAAAGTATTTTATTATTTTTTTCAATTACCGCTACTGCTCTACTACTAAATTTAATATCTCCTATCATTAATCTTATATCTGTTTTTTCCATTTTTTTCTCTCCTTTAACTTATACTTTCTATATATTTTTTTACACTGTCTTTATTATTATCACCTATTATTATAGCAGCTTCTCTTTTAAGTTCTTCGCATGAATTTCCCACTGCTATTTTATGCCCTGTATTATTAAATAACGGTATATCATTTATATCATTTCCAAATGAAATAGTATTTTCTTTTTTTATATTTAAATATTCCATTAAATGTGTTGCTGCATTGCCTTTATTTGCCTTAGATGGCATTATGCTAAACCAATGATATCCATATTCATAAGCATTATCTCTTTGATATTTTATTCCTTTTATATTCTTTAATTCTTTTCGCATGTTATTTAAATTATTTATTGTTCCTTTTAACATATATTGTTTTACATTTTTAGTAACATTCATATAATTTTCATTAGTTATTACTATGTTTTGATTATCAATTGCTACTACTAATTCCAAATTATTATTTAAACCTAGTTTAGAAATTTTTAACACTGTTTGAGGATTAAGTGTAATATTAAACAATACTTTATTCTCAAAATTATCATATATTTCTGTTCCATATGAAGAAATAAAATATCTTAAATTTAATTCATCACACAATTTTTTTACATCATTTCTAGATCTTCCTGTTACAAAAACTATATTTTTATATTTTTTTAGTACTCTCTTAGTTGATTTTGATATTATTCCATTATCATGCGCTAATGTTCCATCAATATCAATAAATAATAGTTTATCCGTTATTATCACCTCCTTTTAATATTTTGATATATATCTTCATATTCTTGATAACTCATATTACTATTTATATATTCATTTATCAAATTTGCTTTTTTATTTTTTGACATATCTAAATTAACGTCTAATAATTCTTTTATCATAATTTTAACTTTTTTTAATATTTCTTTTAATTTATATTTTGGAAGATATATAATAGACCTCAAAAAATAATTTATTATATTTGCAATAGCAAGATTAATATTAAGATAATAATTTATATATTCATCTTTTTCTATATCATCTTTAGGTAAAAGACTTTTATATATAGCTGGTACTAAATCTATATAAATTAATTTATTCTCTGATATAATAAAATTTTTCATATTTAAATCTAACGATACATCTTCGTTTATTGTTTTTTTATAAATAATCAAAAGTTTTTTTAACATATTTATTTTTTCCTCAACTGAAATATTTTTATTTTCCATATAGTGTGACAAATTTATTCCTTTTATATACTCTTGTACTTCTACATTTTTACCAAATATTTTTTTATCAAAATATAATTTTGCGACATCTATCTCAATTTTTTTTAAATCTTCATAGTATTTTTTGTGATCAGAATCAGTATTTGCTAATATATTATAAGAATATGAATCTACTACTTTTTCTATTTTAAATACTTTATTTTTTATTATCAATATTTTATTAAATGAACCATTCATTTTTTAAACTTCTTCTGTAATATTTTCATATTTTTATAATAGAATTTTGAACCTATTTTATCATGCTCTATACACCAATTTAATGCTGTATAAGCATCAAATATATTATAAAATTCAATTTTATTTAATGTATTATTATCTATATTTCTTATGCTTTTATATCCTTCTACAAATATTTTAAATCTAGTCTTATTTAATAGTCTATATATTTTTAAAAAGTCAAATGCTGAATCTCCACTTTTCATACTTTCAAAATCTATTAAGTATTCACTATTATTAAATATAACATTGCCTATTCTATAATCCAAATGAAGTATTACATTTTCATAAGTCCCTTCTATATTATGTATTTCATTATTTATATACTGATACACTTCTTCATTTTGATCAAATATATTACTTAGATTATTTAACGATTTATCTGCACACCTATGAATATATTCTATCCATGATGATGTATCTTGATCTAATGATTTAATACTATGCAATCTACCAAGTAATACTCCTAGTTTATATATTTGTTCATCTGTTAGCTTTTTAAAATCTTTATCATCATAATTAATTCCTTCTATAAAGGATATTACATTGTAAAACTTATCTTCATATGAACCTGTAAATATTAGTTTAGGGGTATTTATTTTATCCGATAAATATTTTATATAACTAGATTCATTTTTTTGTTTCTCTTCATTAAATAATATCTTAAATACATATTTATTTCTTGTGGAAGATATAATATATACATTAGAACTAAATGAATTATTTGCTTTTTCTATATTTGTAACTTCTATACCTTTTTCTTTAAATATCTTGATTATTTGTTTTTCCATATTATCTCTCCGTTTTAGAATAAGTAATTTCTTTATTATTCATTATGCTATCTATTTTTTTAAATGTATATCTTAAAAATCCCATTGGTCTAAAGATAAACCATGTTGGTGATATTAAAATACTTAGTAAAGATTTAAATTTATTATCATCTTTTATATTATTTGATTTCACCACTATATAAGAAGATAATGACCATAATATTGGAATAATTATAGTTATAATTGTAAATACATTAAAGTTAAGTGTAATTAAAGAATATATATAATATATTAAAAACATATATGGGATAATACAAAATTCCAGTAAGTTTAATAATCCAAATATTGCCATACCAATTTTACCTATTATATGTCCTTTAGCAATTTTTATTTCCTTAACAAATGTTAATATACCTTTAAAAATTAATGTTGAACTTCCAAAATAACCCTTTAAATCATTTGGTATTAATGAATAATTATTTGAATACAAATATTCACATTTTTTATTTTGAATAGAATATCTATATCCTAGTGTTAAATCATCTACAAAGATTGGAAATAAATCATTTTCTAAAAGTGTACTTAATTTTAAATGCATGCAAGCTCCCATAAAATATTTAGGTATATTTATTTTAAACAATGTGTATAACTGAAACTTAAATTTCTCAATTACAAGTGATCTTATCATATGTTGAAGACTATGTATTGTCATCATAATACTTCTGTCACTTGTTTCTTTATAGTTTCTAATTTCTAATGGTATTTGTTGTATTTCATCTGGATAATTTTTTATTTGAATTATTTTATTTAATTCATTAAATGTTTCTTTATCTGGTCTTGAATCAAAATCATATACAGATATATATGTATTTTCTTTATTCTTAATGCCATCATTAATTATGCTTATTGCATAATTCATTTGTGATGATTTATTACCATTTGTTTTTGGATAATGCATATGAACGAATCTATTATCTTTAACTTGCTTTAAATATTTTTTTACTACTTCTTTAGTTGTTTTATCTTTTATTCTTTTAATTCTATTCTCTAATTCTTCTTTTTCTGTAGTTATTATTATATATTTAATTTTCCCTTTATATTTAATACTATTAAACCAATCAATTGTATCCTTAACTATTTTTTGCTCTTTAAATGCTGGCAATAGAACATATATATCGGCATATTTATTTGTTTTATACTTTTTTTGTTTTTCTATAATTATCTTATCAAATAAAATTGTTAATAGTGAAACAAATGGTGCTATTAAATATGAATAAACTACAATTTTAAATATAATCATATTACGCGACTCCTAATTGTTTATTTAATATTTTTATACTTTGTACATAAAAAGCTAATTGTCTTGTTTTATAATCACTATGTAAAACAATCATCGATGCAAATAACAATCCTTCAATTAATTCAATGTCATTTATCGATATATCATTTTTCTTTAACACTTCATCCAAAATTTTGTAATTTGGTGCTTCTTTGAAGAAATTTAGTTTAATTGATTTATTAGAAGTCTCTTCTACAATAAATAAATCATTTATTATTTCATCATATCTTCCATGATAACAATGTCTTAATTTGGCTAAATCATATCTATAATCTCCATATATTGTATCTATAACAAAATTTCCTCTAGGATCAATAAATTTAAATATTGTATTTCTTGGTGAATATAAAATATTAGAAAATGCTGGATCTCCATGTACTATCGATACATAGTTAATAGAATCATTACACAAACCAATAATTCTTTTTTCTAACCTTTTTAGACATTCATTTAATCCAATATATTTTTTTCCATCAATTATTATTTCTTCTATGTCTACTAAATCTTGCCTTTCCCACTTAGAAATTCTGTTTTTGGTTTTTTCAATTAACATTTTTTTCATATAATCTCTAAATGATAATGAAACTATTTTATTTTTTTTATAAATATTAAATAGTGTTTCAAATAGTTTTCTAAAAATATATTCTTTATTACAATCTCCAAGTGGATAGAATGTAAAATATTCAGCTAATGTCAAGTAATCATAGTATTCAATTCCATATTCAGAATCAAATTTATTGTTTTCATAAAATTTTGGAGTTATTTTTTCAAAATCAGTACCAATTATTTCTTTATACCAATTCATTTCAGATGTTATTTTTTCCCAACTACTTTTTTTATGAAGTACTGATAAATCATCTAAAAACAAAGCATTAAAATTACGACAGTTAAAGTTTTTTTTGTTTGTTTCCATATAATTTTCAAGTGTACCAATATCTTGCCAATTTGTTGTTTCTTCTAAATAAATATTTTCCTTTTCCATATACTTATAGAAATACGATGACAATTGATATTCTTCACCCTCTTTTAAAATATCTTCTTCTAGTATCTGTTTTAGTAATTTATAATTATGAAAATAATATAATCCAACTGCCGCATATTTACTTGATGTTTTCCTTGGCTTATCTTCTAATTTAATAATTTTATTTTCATTGTCTACCTCTATCATACAATAATCTTTTGATTTTTCTTTTGGAACTTTTTGTCCAACTATAAAGCTTTTTGAAAAATCTTTTGGATATGGTACTAAGGTATCTCCAAGTACAAGAATTGTTTTTTTTCTTATTAAATCTTTTGTCAATTTTAATGCCATACCAGGTCCAGAAAAATCTTTTTGAATAACATATTTAAAGTCAACATTTATTTTTTCAAAAGTCTTTTTCATGAATTTTTCTATTATATACCTATTTTCATCATTTACAACAAATGTTATATCTTTAAGACCATCTTTTATTAATGGAACTATTATATTATATATAGCAGGCATTTGTTTTACGCTTAATAATGATTTTGGCATTGTAAGTGTTAATGGATACAATCTTGATCCATGTCCAGCCATTAACACTATTAATTGTTTATCTTTATACATATATTACCCCTCCAGTATTTTTTTTATTAGCATTTTACTTTTTTCATTATTTACTCCAAAGTATGGTGTACTTAAATCGCTATGAAAATCACTTCCACATGATGTTAATAAATCATATTTTTTTGCTAAACTTTCAAAATATTCTGCTTGTCTTTTGGTTGTTTTACTTAAATTCAACATTTCTATTCCTTCTAATCCAATTTCTTTTAATGTTTGTATTTCTTTATCTAAATCTTCGTCTGATAATTTTAAAGTACTCGGATGTGCTAATACAGATATGCCACCGCTTTTTTTTATAATATCAAATACTTCTTCTATACTTAACGCTCTTGTTTTTTCATAATATTTTGATTTTTTACCTGTATATAAATCCCCTGCTTCATCTAATGATGATGCATATCCTGCTTCTACTAGCATTCTTCTTATTAGTCCTTTACTCATTTTACAGTCTTTATACTTTTCTAAATCTATATCAAATTGATAATCTTTTTTTAGATGTTCTAATAACCTTTTGCATATCATTAAATTTTCATATTGTTGTTTTAGAAGAAGTTCTCTTACTATTTTTAAATTTTTTATTCTATATCCCAGTATGTGCATAGATTTTCTTTCATCAATAGTAAATTCAACTCCACTTAAAAGTTTTGTTTTAGTTTTTTCTCCAGTTAATTCTTCATATTCTTTTTCAATATTTCTATTTGAAATATAATCATGATCTGTTATACATAAGTATTCAAATCCCTTATCATTAGCTCTTTTCAATAAATCTAAGCTTGATAATACCCCATCAGAATCTGTTGTATGAACGTGTAAATCGTAATGCATTTTCTTTTTCTCCTATCACATTTTTTAGATATGAATCTAATTGTTCAAATGTTTTACTTGATTGTTCAAATTTTTTTATATTAGCTTTATTTAAAAATGAGGCATCTTTATATATAATATCAAACATTTCATTTAAAAAACTTTTCTCTTCTGGTATTGCATTAGTTGTCATAATATTATCTGGCCCTAAATATGAAACTATATCACTTTCATTTTGCATTTCTATTGTTTCTACTTCTTCATTATATTTAGGTAATAAAATTGTATTTAATTTTATTACACTAAAGGTACCTACATTAAACTTTCTTCCTACTTCATTACTTTCAAGATATATTTTCTTTTTATCTTTATCTATAGCTATTTTGCATCCTGTTATATCAAATAGTTTTACTGCATCTTCTAAAATGATGCCCATAGAAAATGGAATTCCTATTACAGTTATTTGCCCATTCTCTTCTTTTAAAGCTAATCTATCATTTGCCACAAAATCATATCCTTCACATAATAAATTTAATAGTGTTGTCGTTTTGCCTGATCTTTTACTTCCACTAATTATAATTCCCTCACCATTTTTACTTGCACATGCTCCATGAAGAATAACATACCCTTTTTTTTGCAAAACCTTAATTAGTATTGAAGTAAACATTCTTTTTACAAAAACTACATCATTTGTTTCATATTGTTTCATATAAATATTTATTTGATCATCTTTTCTTTCCACATAGTTGCTTGTAATTTGTTCTTTTTCTTTGTATTCATATTTGGCTTTTCTTGTTGTTCCAACTATATAATTAATAGTAATATCTGAAGTTAATTCTCCTTCTTCATAATATGATCCAAATAGTTTTAATAAATCTATTATTATTTTTGAATTATTTGATCTAATCTTTATATTAGTATCATTTACCTTAAATATATGTTCAAAAATATTATCATTCTTTTTATCTAATTGACATATTCTTGATAAATCATCAATACTATTTTCTAAAAACTCTTTTGGTCTTACTGCTCGATCATCAATATAAAAACCTTCTTTTCCTGGCCAAACTTTTCCATAAATAACTTCATCATATGGAATATCCCATTCTTTAAGCCATGTTTCTAACAATGGTTTAGTATATTTATGTATTAATTCTAAATCACCATTATATGTTTTCATGTTTCTAGATGTAAAAAGGACTATTTGAAACCCTTTTTCTTTACATTCTTTTAATTTTTTAATCATGTTTTCATATGGAATTAAATCACTATAAGATTCATCAGGCTTTTTGATTGGACATAATGTTCCATCGATATCAACAATTAATTTGTTCATATTCACCTCCTCAACTTCATCATATAAGAGGACTATTTAAAAGTAAAATATCAATTTTTTATATGTAACCTAACTATTTTTTTTTATAACTGAATATTATATGACAAAATATAAATTTATAAATAAATACTTTTATAATTATTTTATAACTTATCTTATTCTAACTAAAAATTATACTTATATAGAATATAATTATATAAAAAATTGTATTTTAAATAATTTTTTAATGATATTAGGTATTTAAGTGAATATAAAAAAAATTTAAACAATTCAAACTTTTAGTAAAGCTAACAAATAATCATATGTTTATAAATTTAGATTATATTAAATTGAAATTTGAACCATTATAACATAAAAAGAAACATCAAATGTACCTAAAATTAATTATCAAAAAATTTTTATATCAATAACCTCATATAAATCATAAACATAAGAATCTCATAAAATTTTAAGCTCCAATGAATATTTTTATCTCTTTTGTTCTATTCTTTCTTTAAAATCATAATTACCAACATATTCTTTAATTCTCAATATAAAATATTTATTTGCTAATTTATTTATAAAACATCTATCATGAGATACACTTAAAATAGTTCCATTATATTTCTTTATAAAATCTATTGCATTATCTTTCCCTTTTCTTTGATTAGTATATACTATATATTTATGTCAAATAAAAAAATACTAAATAAAATAGTATTTTTATTCTAATTTAACACTAACAATTTTACTAACTCCACTTTCTTGCATCGTAATTCCATATAATTTATCTAAAAATTCCATTGTTTTCTTTTTATGTGTTATTACAAGTAACTGAGTTTTATTTTTGTAATTTGCTAAATATTCACCAAAAACTGTAGCATTATTTTCATCAAGTGCTGATTCAACTTCATCTAGTATTACAAATGGAACATCTTCTAAATTCATAATTGAAAATAATAAACTAATTGCAGTCATAGTTCTCTCTCCACCAGATAATAAGCTTAAAGGTTTTAATGTTTTTCCTGGAGGAATTGCAATTATATCAATCCCTGTCTCAAGTACATTATTAGGATCTGTTAACTCTAAATGAGCATTACCTCCTTTAAATAATGTTTTAAATACTTTAGAAAATTCTTTATTAATATTATTAAAAGATGTAATAAATTTAGTTTTCATAGCATTATCCATTTCACCTATTATATTTAATAAGTCCTCTTCACTCTTTTCTAAATCTTCTTTTTGCTTAGTTAAAAAAGATACTCTTTTATATACTCTTTCATACTCCTCAATAGAACCAAGATTAACATCTCCTAAAGATTTAATATTTCTCCTTAAAGTATTTACTTTATCTCTTGCAATATCTTCATCTATTTCTAGTATATATTCTTTTTTAGCTCTTTCATAACCAAGTGAATAATCTTCACTAAGTCTATTAAGTAAATTATCTAAATTAATATTTAATTTAGTAATTGTAATTTCAAGACTATTTATTTCACTTACCATATTATTATAATCAGCATTTTTCTTTTTAACAGATGATTCTAATTCACTTAAATTATTATTAAGTTCAAATCTCTCTTTATTATATATTTCAAGATTTTTTTCTAATTCTGCTTTAGATTGTTCATGTTTATAATACTCATTAATAACATTTTCAAGTTCTTTATCTAAAGAATTTTCACTTAAATTATTAATTTCATTATTAACAAGTTCATACTCATTATTAGTTTTATCAAGTAAACTATATTTACCACTTAATAACTCTTTATTTCTAATAATTTCTATATTCAAATTATATATATTTTCTTTAATAATTTTAAGTTCATCATCTAAAGAATTAAGTGATGATTCAAATTCATTTATTTCAACATTTATAGGTTCTATGCTATTTTTTAATTTATCTAATTCATATTTATCAGTGATGTAAGAATTGTTATTTTTTAGACTACCACCACTCATAATACCACCAACATGTATTATTTCTCCATCAAGAGAAACTACCCTATATTTATGATTAATTTTTTTACTTATTGCAATAGCAGTATTAATAGTATCAGCAACAATAATATTACCTAATTGATTCATTATAATATTATAATATTTTGAATCATATGTAACAAGATCACTAGCGACACCTACAAAACCAATTATATCTTTAACTAATTTATATGTTTCTGGATCTATACTCTTAGGTTTAATAACATTTAATGGAAAAAAAGTAGCTCGACCTTTTCCATGCCTTTTTAAATATTCAATTGCCTCTTTAGCGCATACTTCATCTTCAGTAATAATATTATTCATAGATGAACCTAGGGATACTTCTAACATAGATACATATTCATTTTTAGTATCAATTACATTACCTAAAATATCATGAATACCTCTTAATGTAGGATTTCCAATAATTGATTTTACACTAAATGGAATCTTATTCATTGAAGATATATTATTTTCCAATATATCTATTTTATTTTTTACTTCAATTAAACTTTTTCTTTTAGAATTTAAATCAAAATAAACTTTTTCTCTATCTTTATTTAAAATATTATATTCTTTTGTTAAAGATTCTAATTTATCATTTAGAGTATTTTTAGTCTCTTCAAAAGACTTAATATCTATTTTAATAGTAGCTATATTATTATTTAAAAGTCCTAATCTATCTTTTAACGCAATAATATTATTTTTTACTTCTTCTGATTCTTTATCATATTTATTTCTCTCAGTCATAAGTGTTTTTTTATTACTAAGATCAATTAAACTCTCATTTATTTTAAATATTGAATTACTTGTAGTTTTAATTTGTTCATCAAGATTTAAAATTTTAACTTTAATTTTTTCTATTTCCGTACTCTCATTAGTAGAAGATGAATTAATTTTAGCAATCTTTTCTTCTAATTTTAGTTTCCTATTAGTATTATTTTCTAGCTCTTCGCTACATGTAGTAATATCTTTTGCAATTAAAGCTATTTCCACACTTTCTAATTCTTCTAAAGCTTCTTTATATTCTCTTGCTTTTTTAGCATCTTTTTCAAGCGGACCTAAGTTTTCAGTATTTTCTGATATTATTAAGTTAATTCTCTCCACATTATCATGAGTTTTAGATAATTTAGATAAACTATCTTCTTTTCTCTTTTTATATTTTAATACACCTGCTGCATCTTCAAATATAATTCTTCTCTCTTCAGGCTTTTCACTTAAAATTTGATCTATTTTATTTTGTGGTACTATATTAAATGATTCTCTACTACTTCTAGAGTCTAAAAATAAATTAGTTATATCTTTAAGTCTACACTTATCATTATTAATATAATACTCATTTTCCCCTGTTCTATAAACTACTCTTTTAACAGACACTTCATTATAGTCTATATTTAAAGTACGAGAGGTATTATCAAAAACAATAGTGACAGATGCAAAAGAAGATGCAGGTCTTGAAGATGAACCACTAAATATAACATCAGTCATATTATTACTACCTCTAAGTGACTTAATACTCTGCTCACCTAAAACCCATTTAATCGCATCTACTATATTTGATTTTCCACTACCATTAGGCCCAACTATTCCAGTAAAAGTCTTATCTAATTCAATAGTTAACTTTTCTGCAAAACTTTTAAACCCATTGATAATAATTTCTTTAATATACATAACATCACACTCTCTATTAAACTACTAAATAATTGTATCAAATTTCTAAAGAAAAGTCTTTAATTTTATTCATTTAATAATAAATTTGTAATCTATCATTCATACTATTGTTTTTTTCTATTTTAATTTTTGTATCCTTATCTTTTACTAAAACTTTAGTAAGTAATCTATTATTTGTAAACATACCATTTAGATTACTAACTTTATTCATATTAAAACTACTAATATCAAGTTCCTTAATCGCTGTCCTATCAAACATATATGACATATCTATAACATTATTAGTATTAAATGTATTTAAATTTAATATTTGATTACCATGATAATAATAAAACATATAACTCATATCAATAATATTCTTAGTATTAAAATTAGTAAAATCGCTCTCATACATATAACCAGTAAATAAATGTTTCATTGATACTACTGGTTCATTATTAATAGATGTACACACTGTAACACTACTTTTATATTCATTATTTCTATTAATAAGAGATACTCCCCATCCTTCATATTTATCATTTAATACCCATTTAACACTTGGAATATCACTTTCAGTATTATCTATATCTAAATGATAATTATATTTATATTCAAACATTCCATTTCTATACACTTCCCCATTATTAGGTTTCTTACCATTATCAAAAACACAATTATTTTCATCATTAAAAATAATATTATTACAACTACTAAAAGGATACTCTTCATTAATAATATTTTCACTTATTATTGAATTAATATCCGTAACACCATCTTTTATAATATAGTATTTCTTACCCCCAATGGCTATTTTATCAATATCACCATCTTCATTTAAAATAATGCAATAATCTAAGTCATTATATTCATTACTTATTACATTATCAATGCTTGAATACATTTTTACATTAGTATTATCTCTATTATTAACAATATCAAATATTTCTTTAACTCTATCCATGAATAATTTATTACTAATATCATTAATCTTATTTAAAATTCGTGATGAAAAAAGAATTATTATGAAAACTAATACAATTAATATTGCTAAAAAATGAGTAAAAGTAAATTCAAATTTATTATTTTTCATATTTTAATACCTCATTTATTATATAAGAATTATAACATTTATATTTTAATAAGTAAATTATTGAAATTAATATAAATAATACATATAAAAAGATTGGATACCCAATCTCTATTTAACTACAAATGTAAGTTTTGATGATTTTTGAGTAAGATTAGAATTATTAAACTTATCTGCATCTGCCTTGGTTCTTGCATAACCTGTAGTAGCTTTGCATCCTTTAAATATTTCATCCATATCAAATACATTACTTGTATCAAAACTACTTAAGTCTAAACTTGTGGCTTGGGAGTCAATAAACATCCAACCCATATCAGTTACTTTACTTGTATCAAAATTGCTTAAGTCTAAACTTGTGGCTTTGGAATAAGAAAACATACCCCACATATCAGTTACTTTACTTGTATCAAAATTGCTTAAGTCTAAACTTGTGGCTTTGGAATAAGAAAACATACATCTCATATTAGTTACATTACTTGTATTAAAATTTTCTAATCCTTTTATTTCTGTTGCTTGTGAAAGAGCAAACATATCATCCATATAAATTACTTTACTTGTATCAAAACTACTTAAATCCAATGTTGCGGCTTGTGAAGCAACAAACATCCTACTCATATTAGTTACATTACTTGTATCAAAACTACTTAGATTTATTGACTTTGCTTCAGAATTAGAAAACATATCCCTCATATCAGTTACTTTACTTGTATCAAAACTACTTAAGTCTAAACTTGTGGCTTTAGAGCCATTAAACATCCAACCCATATCAGTTATTTTACTTGTATTAAAACTACTTAAATCTAAGGTTGTAGCTTGTGAACTAGCAAACATACCTTCCATATTAGTTACTTTACCTGTATTAAATTTTTCTAAGCCTTTTATTTCTGTTGCTTGTGAATAAGAAAACATGGAACTCATATTGGTGACATTACTTGTATTAAAACTACTTAAGTCTAAGGTTGTAGCTTGTGAATTATAAAACATAGCATTCACATGAGTTACTTTACCTGTATTAAATTTTTCTAAGCCTTTTATTTCTGTTGCTTGAGAACTAGAAAACATGTAACTCATATTGGTGACATTACTTGTATCAAAACTACTTAAATCTAAGGTTGTGGATTTTGAACTCTCAAACATATAACTCATATCAGTTACTTTACCTGTATTAAATTTTTCTAAGTCTTTTATTTCTGTTGCTTGAGAACTAGAAAACATGTAACTCATATTGGTGACATTACTTGTATCAAAACTACTTAAATCCAAAGTTTTGGCTTGAGATTTATAAAACATAGAGCTCATTGATACTATTGGTTTATTATTTATACTTGTACACAATTCGCTTGTTACTGCTTCTTCACTATTTTTATCAGTTAATTGCACTCCCCATCCATCAGAACTTATATTTTCCCATTTAAGGGCATCGGTAGAATATTCACCCTCTTGCATATATCTATATGTATATTGTCCCCATACATATTCTGCTCCTTGCTTTAATTCACCATCATATGTACAACTAGGTTTTTCTTCTTTTATTATATCTTCATCATTTATTACATTCTCATCTTCTTTATTATCTTTATTATCTTCATTATCTACTACTTGATTATCATCATTTTTATTACTTTTATTATCTTTATTATGTTCTATATATCCAATGATACTTAATGAACTAAATATTACAAATATTATTGATAATACTATTATTAAAACTTTATGTTTCATACAACCCACTTCCTATTATTTAATTACCATATTAAATTTATTATATCAAGTATATGGTATATGTCAACCAAAAATTTTAATAATTTATATATTCTTTTATTTCATCAATAGTATTATTAATATTTTCATAATTAACATTAAACCATTTAATATCATCCATTTGATTATTAAACCAAGTAAATTGTCTTTTAGCATAATGTCTAGAATTTTGTTTTATTAATTCTTTTGCTCTTTCAATACTAATATTGCCATCAAAGTATTCTTTTAATTCTTTATATCCAATTATAGTAGAATAATTTTTTAAATTTAAATCATATAATTTCTTTGCTTCATCTAAAAGACCATTGTTAAACATATAATCTACTCTATCATTAATTCTTTGATATATTAATTCTCTATTTGAAGTAAGGCCAATTGAAATAAAATTATATAGTTTTTTATTAGCATTTTCTGTTTTTGATATAATTTTACCAGTTTCTTGATAATAAGATAAATATCTTTCCATTCTTTGTCTATTATTTATATGAATATCATTATTTTTATCAATATTATCTATCATATCTTTTAACTCTTTATTATTATAATTAGAATAATCTATTCTTTTTATTTTTGTTTCTTCTAATACATAGTCATAAAGAAGTGCTTTGATATATAACCCAGATCCACCTACTATAATAATATTTTTATTTTCACTAATTAATTTATCAAGTATTCTTCTACCATCTTTTTGAAAGTCAAATATAGTATAATCATCATTTAAAGAACATATATCTATCATATGATGTTTAACATCTAACATTTCTTCTTTTGTTACTTTAGCAGTAGCAATAACTGGCTCTTTATATATATATCTTGAATCAGCATTTATAATTTCTGCATTTAAATATTTAGCAAGCTTTATTGATATATATGTTTTTCCAACTGCGGTTGGACCTACGATTAATACTATTTTACTCATACTATCACTCCATATTTATTACTAATTAACTCTTTTAAACAACTTTTCAAGCTCATATTTTGGATATTTTATAATAGTTGGTCTTCCATGAGGACAAGTATAAGGAAATTCACACTTGAATAGCCTATTTAATAATTCTTCTTGTTCTTGATATGATATATTTGTATTTGCTTTTACGCTCATCTTACATGCTAATCTAATAGCAGCTTTTTCATTAAATTTAATTCTATCAAATCTATCTTTAAATTCACCCATTAATTCAAATATCTTTTTAATACTTTCATTTTCATATCCCTCTTTTAACCAAGTTGGATGAGCACTTACTCTAAAAGTATTTATTCCAAATTCTATAACATCAAATCCAAGAGATCTAATATTTTCTAAATTTGCTTTAATATTCATAAATTCATTATGAGGATATTCAAGTTGTAAAGGTATAATCATACCTATTTTATAAGTTTTTTCACTTTTTAATTCTTCCATATATCTTTCATAATTTATTCTTTCATTTGCCGCATGAATATCTATCATATACATAATATTTTCATCTTGTGCGATAAGATATGTTCCAAGAGCTAAACCTACTGGTTTTACTAATACTTTATTTTTATTATAATCTTCTTCATTATAAATAATTGCATCTTCATCTACATTAAAACTCATACGAAGATTTTCTATTTTTTCTTCTTTTTCTTCTTTTATAACTTCAGTATTTTCAATGATTTTTTCATTATATACTTCTTCACTACTATCACTATAAATATTTGCATCTACTAAAGTTTGTTCATTAATATTTGTATTAAAACTTTCTTGATATGCTTTAAAAGTATTATCAGACTTATATAATGCTTTTTTAATAGTATCAAATAATAAGTCAGTTAAACTTTCTAATTTAGAAAATTTAATATCTTGCTTAGTCGGATGAATATTTACATCTATTAAAGTAGGATCAGTTTCAATACAAATAACTACTATTGGATATTTATTATCTGCAAGTACTGTATGGTATGCATCTTTAATAGTTCTATTAACATTAGTATTTGATACTACTCTACCATTAACTAAAGTAATCATACTATTTTTATTTGTTTTTTGTATATTTAAATTACTTATATATCCACAAATAGTATAGTCATAATTTTCTGCTTCTATTTTAATCATATTTTTAGTTGTATTGTATCCAAATATTTCATGGATAGTTTTATATAAGTCATTACTACCTGTTGTTTTAACTATTTCTTTTTCATCATTAATTAATGTAAAAGATATATTTGGATGAGATAATGCAATTTTCTCTACAAATAATACAGTATGAGATAATTCTGTGTTTAAGCTTTTCATGAATTTAAGTCTTGCTGGTGTATTGTAAAATAATTCTTTTACTTCAATTATTGTACCTTTTCTTATTGATCCAATTTCTTCACTTATAAACTTTCCATATTTAATATTTATTTTAGTTGCTTCTTCTCCATCATATGTATCTAAAACTATATTAGATACACTTGATATAGCAGCAAGAGCTTCACCCCTAAATCCCAAAGTATTTATAAAATATAAATCATTTTCATTTTTTATTTTACTAGTTGCATGTCTACTAAAACATAGTTTAGCATCTTTTCTCGACATACCACATCCATCATCAATAATCTTAATAGACTTAGTACCACTAGCAACTAATTCAATTTTAATATTTTTACTATCTGCATCTATACTATTTTCAACTAGCTCCTTAATAACATTAGCAATTCTTTCAACTACTTCACCTGCCGCTATTTTATTTGCTAAGTTTTCATCCATTACACTAATCTTATTCATTTAAATCATACTCTTTCTTTTACTTATTAATCTATTATCAAGTGTATATACTTTTATATTTCCTACCTTTGTAACTCTAATAAAACCAAGACCATTAATTAATATATCTGTAGGTTCATCAATATCAATGCATTCGTTATGTAATATTTTTAACTTTTCATTTTTAATTTTAACTTTTTCATATCTAAGTTTATCATTCATATAGAAACTAAAACTATTTAATTTATCTCCTATATTTTCAATTCTTAAAATATCATTTACAACTATTGCATAACCACTTCTTACTTGAAATGTTTTAATTTTAATTTCTTTTTTAGGATAAAACTTTAAAGTTTTATGATAATCAACAAAATTATATATAGCATTATTGTCTATAAAACCAGGTGTATCTACTATTGTAAGTTTATCATTTAATTTAATTGTTATATATGATGCGGTTGTATTTGGAACTGAACTTGTAGTAATAGTAGGCGATTTTAAATTACTAGTTAATATATGATTTATAAAAGTACTCTTTCCACTATTTGTAAATCCAACTATATATAATCTTCTTACATTATCTTTTTCAATTTGCTTTAAAAATTCATCTATATGATAGTTTTTAACTGAACTTACACATATTATATTATCAGTATTTATTATATTATTTTTAACATACTCTATTAATTTTTTTTCTTTTATGCTCTTTGGAAGAATATCCTTTTTAGTAATAACAATATACTTATTATTTTTAAATCTATTTATATATTTTTTAATATTATCATTTATATTTAAAGCATCCACTAAAAAAGCAACACTAGCTATATTATCACTATTAATATTTCTAATAATACCATCTGCATCTATCTTTTTGTCTAATACACTATATTCTCCATAATGCATTATTTTAAAACATCTCTCACAATAAGATGACTTTTCATATACACTTAATTTAACAAATCCTTCTTTATTAACATTATCACTTTGTAATACACTTCCACAACCAATACACTTTTTATTATTCATAATATTTTCCTCTTATCAATAAATCTTTTTTATCAAGTCTATCATATATAAATTTTTCTATTATTCTATTTATCGTTGTTATACTATAATCATGAGATGATAAAGGGTTTACTAATATACTTATCAAGTCTAGTTTATTAGCACCACATATATCTGTAAGTAACTGATCTCCAACAGCAGCCACTTCTGTATTTTTATATTTGAATTTATCCATAATTCTTATATATTTATTTTTACTTGGTTTTAATGAAAAAGCACAAGCATCAACACATAATTCATTTTTAAAAGATTCAATTTTATATTTAGGAGAATTTGAAACAATTATTATTTTAAATCCTATATCTTTAAGCTCTCCAATTAATCTTTTAAGTCTTTTTGTTGGCTTATTAACATGACTAGGTGTTAAAGTATTATCTAAATCAAATATTATACATCTAATTCCTTTTTTATAAAGTTTATCATAATTGATATAATAAATACTTTTTTGATAAATATCAGGTACAAAACTCTCTATCATATTCCACTTCCTTGTAGTAAAATTATATCAATTTTTAGACTTAAAAAAAAGACATTTATTCCATTAAAATATTTTTTATATATTTTAGCTTTTTAGTTAAATTTTAATATAATTATTTTATACTAATATTATTATATTTCAATATTCAAAACCATTTTAAAACAATGTAAATTAAAAGATTGGATATTTCCAATCTTTTATATTACTTAACAACAAATTTTAGTCCTGATGGTTTTTTAGTAACACTAGCATTGAACCTATTTGCATCAGTTTGTGTTCTAGCGTATCCTTTTGTGGCTTTTGATTCCCAAAACATCGCACTCATATCAGTTACTTTACTTGTGTCAAAACCACTTAAATCTAAGGTTGTAGCTTGTGATTTACAAAACATATAACTCATATCAGTTACATTACTTGTATTAAAGTTTTCCAAACCTTTTATTGTTGTGGCTTGTGAATAATCAAACATTTCGCTCATATCAGTCACTTTACTTGTATCAAAATTACTTAAATTTAAGATTGTGGCTTGTGAGTTAGCAAACATATTACTCATATCAGTTACCTTACTTGTATTAAAGTTTTCTAAACCTTTTATTATTGTAGCTTGTGAATCCCAAAACATATCACTCATATTAGTTACATTGCTTGTATTAAAACTACTTAAATTTAATGTTGTGGCTTGTGAAGATTCAAACATAGCGTTCATATTTGTTACATTGCTTGTATTAAAACTGCTTAAATCCAATGTTTTAGCTTGTGAACGATCAAACATACTATGCATATCAGTTACAATACTTGTATTAAAACTACTTAAATTTAATGTTGTGGCTTGTGATTCACAAAACATATAATTCATATCAGTTACTTTACTTGTATTAAAGTTTTCCAAACCTTTTATTATTGTGGCTTGTGAACCAGAAAACATATACTGCATATCAGTTACATTGCTTGTATTAAAACTGCTTAAATCCAATGTTTTAGCTTGTGAACCATTGAACATATGATGCATATAAATTACTTGACTTGTATTAAAGTTTTCCAAACCTTTTATTATTGTGGCTTGTGAATGAGAAAACATATAACTCATAATAGTTACATTGCTTGTATTAAAACTACTTAAATTTAAGGTTGTGGCTTGTGAATATCTAAACATAGCGTTCATATTAGTTACATTGCTTGTATCAAAACTACTTAAATCTATTGTTGTTGCTTGTGAGCCCGCAAACATATATGACATACTTGCAATAGGTTTACCATTTATAGTTGTACATAACTTACTTGTTACTGGTTCTGTGCTATTTTTATTAGTTAATTGTACTCCCCATCTATTTCCACCAGTAGTAATCCACTTAAGCCCTTCAGTAGAATATCGTCCTTCTTGACCATATCTATATGTGTATTGTCCATTTACATATTCAGCACCTTGTATTAAATCTCCATCATATATACAATCATATTTTGTATTATCTATTTCCCAATTTGTATATAATATAATATTGCAATCTCCAGAAACAATATCTGGACAGATATCTTTTGAATTATATTTTCCTGATTGATTAAAACATTTACCACTTCCATCAGGATTAGTACACCACTCTTTCCCTGATAAAGCGGTGTATCCTGTTTTTGTCAATTTTATGTAAGTAGAATTATCATAATTTGGTAAGTCTATATTTGTAGAAGTGTAATTTTTAGAATAAAAATTTTTATTATATGTTGTTCCATTTGTTGATCTTGTAATATTTCCATTTGTATCTAATTTCCAATAATATGTGTTACTATTATTAATAACTTTACTTTGAATACTATTTGCTCCATTAGCATTAAATACAATATTAAGTTTATTTGGAGTCCAATATGCGTAAAGTGTTGTATCTGATGCTATATTCCATTTTTTTACACCTTCTCCTTTAGCATCATAATATTTTGTTCCTTTGCCATTTTCTTCGCTATAATATCCATTAAATTTATATCCTGCTCTTGTTGGAACTGATATTGTTGGCATCTCACTATCATATGTTGCAGTTACACTTGTTGTTCCTCCACTTCCAGATTGCATATCAAATGTTATTGTATATTTATTTGCCGTCCAATTTGTATATAATGTAATACTGCAATTTCCAAAATCAATATCTGGACAGATATCTTTTGCACTATATATTGTTGTTTGATCAAAACAATCTCCACTTCCATCAGGATTAATACACCACTCTTTTCCTGATAAAGCAGTGTATCCTGTTTTTGTCAATTTTATATACTTAGAATAATTATAATTTGGTAAATCTATATTAGATGTATAATTTTTAGAATAAAAGGATTTTGTATAATTAATTTTATCCTTTGATCTCATAATATTTCCATTTGTATCTAATTTCCAATAATATTTTATTCCATCAAGTTCAACTTCATTATTAATAGTAGCTCCATTAGCATTAAATAAAATATTAAGTTTATTTGGAGTCCAATATGCATAAAGTGTTGTATCTGATGCTATATTCCATTTTTTTACACCTTCTCCTTTAGCATCATAATATTTTGTTCCTTTGCCATTTTCTTCGCTATAATACCCATTAAATTTATATCCTGCTCTTGTTGGTAATTTTGGTATTATAGGCATATCACTATCATATGTTGCAGTTACACTTGTTGTTCCACCACTTCCAGATTGTAGATCAAGTGTAATTTTATATTCATTTGCATTATATCTTGCATACATTGTTCCATCAGAAGAATATCCTTCTTTTGATACTATATTTCCTTTTTCATCTATTAACTTAGTTTCTGATGTTTTATCTATATAAAATCCTTTAAATGTATATCCTGTTTTTGTTGGAAGTTTATCTATTTTAGTTATTTGTGTCTCAGTAATTCTATCATCTTTTTCTTTAAACCAATATTTACCTGGTGCCAAATATAATTCCTTTGTATCAATTTTGCTTCCACCATTAGTATCTAATGATATTTTATAAACAGACACTACAAAATTAATTTTACATGATAAATTTCTTTTTACATTGGAAACCCTAATCATATGTGTATTAATCAATTTAGAAATATTAATAGAACAATCAGTGTTATAATATTCATAACCACTATTTGGACATAATTGAACATCTATACTTTCATCTTCATATACAGAAGTTGTAAGAATTTGGCTCGAATTATTACAACCACTTCCTAATTTATCACTTATTCCTCCCTTTTTATAATCAGAAGTTGATAATATTACCTTGTATTTTGGTAAGAAATACCATGGATTACTTCTAGTTCCATTTCCATTTACTCTAGTTTTAGATAAAATAAATTCAGTAACCCTTACTCCAGATGTATTAGTTTTTTCATATTCTTTATCAGTATAATTAATTACATATCTTTTAGCATTATCAGATAATCCTGGTGTTAAAGTCCAATATTGTACTCCTGGTGATAAATAAGATTTATTATCATAATTTGTAATTAAATATTCTTTTCTACTTAAAAAACCACCACGTGTAAAAATATCATTCTTTAAAGTTTCATTATAATAGTATCCACTTTTAGGAAATAATATATAATTTTGATACTCACTAAATCCATCTATGTAAGAGTTTACATATTTAACAGATGTTTGATAATTTTCATCTGCTATTACCATAAATGGAATTAATAAAATAATTAATAAAATAAGTTTTTTAATACCCTTTAACATATTATCACCTATTATAATATTATCAATTAGATATAAATATTTCAACTATATTTTAGTTATATATAAAGAAAAACCTATAAATAGATCTTTTATAGGCTAATTTCTTTTTAAATGTAATTTGACTAAAATTTTATTAATAAATTCATCTCCTAATGTAGAGTTTAAACTACCATTTTTATAAGTAATTAATATATAAATAAACATTCCATAAATACCATGTATAATCAATGATATTATTGATGAAATAAATGTATATTCAAACTTAATATAATATTTGCTAATTAATATAGGCACTAATATTAATATACATGGTAATACTAATTTTTTTAATAAATTTAGTGTATTTTGATAATTCATTTTCATTGTTTTATTTAAATATCTAAGTGATAAAATAATTGACATTAAATATCCTATACAAGTTGCTACTACTGTTGCAACATAAGGTGCAATTCCAATTTTATTAAATAATAATATAAGAGGAATATCAAGTAGTGCATTAATAATTAAACCTGTAATTGAATAAATATAAATTTGTTTAAATTTCTTCATACTTTGTAATGTTGTACTAAGAACACTCCATATTCCTAAAAATATATGACTTATAGAAGAAAATTTAAGAATCATATAACCATAATTACTAGCGCCATAAAATATATAGTAAGCTTCTTTTGATAAAAGTATTAATAGTAGTGACATAGGTATAGTTATGATTAACATAGTAGATAGAGCTTGATTAACTCTATAATTAACTGCTTTCATATCTTTTTTAATAAAATTTGATGTAACATGAGGAATTATATTAGTAGTAAGAGCCATTGATATTGCAATGATAATAGTACAAATCTTTGGTGCCCATGTTGATACAATTCCAGAGACTATTTCACTTTCCATTGCAGTAAATCCTATCATATTAAGTCCCTTAATAATCAGTTTTATATCTACAAGTGTATATATATTATCAGTTATTGCTATTAATACTATAGGTAAACAATATGTAATTATTTTTTTCATTATAGTTTTATTACTTGTTTGATCTTTATTTTCTTGAGTTGGAAATTGTGTTTTATTATTTTTTACTATTTTTATTAAATATAAGTATGCAACAAGTCCACCAAAGAAAGTACCACTAAGTGCGATACATACACCACTTGTTATATTCATCTTTAAAAGTTTTATTGAAACAAAAGATCCAATTAAAACTATTATTATTCTAACTACTTGTTCTATTACTTGAGCAACTGATGTAGGAACTACAAATTTATGTCCTTGCATATAACCTCTTAAAACACTTAAAAAAGGAATTATTAATAGACATGGAGATATTGCCTTAATAACAGAAGATACTTCTTTTATAGAATGCCCTCCAACTACATCAGAAAGTATAAACTTTGCTAAATAATCTGAGCCAAAAAATACAAGTATAAATGATACTATTGCAAGCACACTAATTAATTTTTTTCCTTGTTTATACGCTCTTTCTTTTGCATCATACATGTTAAGAGCAATATATTCACTTATTATCATACTAATTGCTATTGGTATACCTGCAGTAGATATATTTAAAAATAAATTATATATATTATATGCATAACTATATAAAGTTCCTCCCTCAGGACCAATTATTTGGTAAAAAGGAATTACATATAATGCACCTAATACTTTAATAACTATAAGTAATATAGATGTAATAATTGTTCCTTCTATAAAAGTATTAGCTTTTATTTTTTTATTTCTTTCTTTTTTCATAATTTTATCTTGTCCATCTCATCGCCTAATATATCAGCTATTTGTTTTAAATGACCCTCATGTTCATCATTAAATAAATAATATTGTATAAGTCCATAACTAGGATACTCATTTCCTTCCATTATAACTGGACCATCTTTTGTAATAGCAATATCCCAACCAACATATCTAATTTCAGGCACTACAAGAGCAGCCTCTAAAGCCATATCAAATGCTTCTTTTACATAAGGTACTTTTACTGTATTAAACTTAATTTTTTTAATTGGATGCTCTTCATAAATATTAGCAACATCATCTATAACTCGTGATGAAATTGTTCCATCTTCACTAAGTCTCATATATGCATCACTACATCCAATTGCAATAGCATCATCTATATTTATTCTAAGAGCATTTCCAATTATATAAGCCTTATTATCTTTAACCAAAGTAACTATTCTAAAAGAATTAACTGCATATGGATTTAATTTATTTAACTCTTCATGCTGAACTATTTCATCTTCAATTAAAATTAATTTCTTTTTCTTCAAATCATTATATAATTTATCAATATTTTTTTCATTTTTTAATACTATCTTTTCTATACCATGGCCACCAAAATCAGTTGGAGGTTTTGCAAATATAACTTTTTTATTTTTAATAAAATCTTTAAATTCAGAAATACTAGTAGTTCTAAGATCAATAAATTCTCTTCCTAAATATTTTTTAAATATTTTATTAAAAACTAACTTATCAGACATAGTTGCAATATAAGTTTCTTTATTTAAATACTTAAGTAATTTATAAAATGATTTAGTTGTTACAAATGTCTTCTTTTGTTCTTTTGTTAAATTAATATAATCTCCCTTTAAATAATCAGTATATCCTATACCATATTGTAAAAAATTCTTAATCATATCTAATTTAACATATGTTTTACTTTTATTATTCTTTTTAGCAATATCTGTTGCTAATTTATCTAACTTTTCATAATTTATCGCTTTAATTTTAGATATCATTACATTTCTAAGTGCCATATTAATATTCCTCCTCATGAATTACTTTATTATTTTTAATATATACTTTTGGTAGTTTTTTTCCTATATTTACTAATGTATTATGAAATGATGTATTATTTAGTTGTGCAATATATCCAAGAGTTATTCTATCTCCTACAACTATTACTTCATCACTTAATTTAACACTATCATCTATTTCAATATTCATCATACACATAGATATTTCACCAACAACACTATATTTTTTATTATTAATTAATACATATCTACCATTATGATTAATTCCAATGCCATCATCATATCCAATTGGTATAGTAGCTATTTTTGTATCTTTTTTAGCAGTATATAAAAGTCCATATCCTACTTTATCTCCTTTTTTAACTTCTTTTATTTGCATTATATTAGTTTTAATTTTAAAACTTTTATTAAGATTAATATCTATATCTTTATATGTTTGACTAATTTTATATTTTTTTACTAAATAATTAGTTCTAATCTTTCTTAAAATATTTTTAGGACTATTATTAAGTGACTTTAAAGATATATCATATCCATATATAATTGTTCCAATTCTACATCCATTTGAAAATTCTATTTTAGGATGTGATAGTAATATGAAACTACTAGCCATATGAATAATTGGTATACTATTTAAATCAATATCACTAGTAATTTCCTTAAATTTATCAATTTGATTATCATAAAATTTATCACTAATACCAGGTGTTGCAAAATGAGTATATAAGCCTTCTAATATTATATATTTATTATTTTTTAATATATCATATACTTTATTAAATTCTTCTTTATTATTAATACCAAGTCTATTCATTCCAGTATCTATTTTAATATGTATTTTTATTTTCTTATTTTTAACAAATTTAAGTAATTCTTTTGTATATTGTAAATCACATATGGTAAGTGTTACATCATTATTTATTGCTACTTCTATAGAATCTAAATCTATAATTTCACTACATAACACTGGAATATCTTTATTATATTTTCTAATCATTATTGCTTCTTCTAATGAAGATACAGCTAAATAATTAATTCCATTTTCAATTAAAGTATTTACTATATACATACCATGACCATATGCATTAGATTTAACCATAGCTATATAGTATTTATAATTATTATATTTATTAATGATATTTTTTACATTATTACCAATATTATCTAAATCAACTTCTACATATGTTTTTCTGTACATGAAACATCACCATTATTAGTTTACCAAAAATCAATATAAAAATCTATTTAATCACAATATTTTACTATATATTGCCATGAAAAAAGAGATTATATAATTATCTCTTCACTAATTTTATCTTTGTATGACAAATATATTGGAATATCTTTTCTAATAGCATTTCTATTAACATTATATGCAAGATCAAGTGTATTATCATGATCACTAATGTGTACTAAAATGATATCTTTAGTATCTTCTCCAATAAACATATTTAAATATTTAGCACAATCTTCATTAGATAAGTGTCCCATATCTCCAATATTTCTTATTTTAGTCATTTCATCTTTAGTACCATTCATTTCCATTTCAACATCATGATTACTTTCAAATATATATAAATTTTTATTTTTTAATAAATTATGGTATTTAGAATGTATCATACCAGTATCTGCCATATAACAAACAGATTTATTATCTTTTGAAAATACATATCCGTATCCACTTCTATCGTGTGATATAGGTACTTTTACTATATCTATACCATCTATATTAACTACATTATCAATAAATTCATAGTTTTTTAGATAAGTATTTTTAGAATATTCATTAAATGTATTTGATCCAATATAAATTTTAGTATTATATACTCTATTAAATGAATGAATACTTCTTACATGATCACTATGAGCATGGGTAACAATAATAAAGTTAAGTTCACTTGCATCTACATTAATTTCATGTAATTTATTTTTTATGTCAGTAAAACCAAGTCCTGCATCTATTAAAAATTTAATATTATCAAATTCAATATAAGTTGAATTTCCTGCACTACTACTACTTAAAACTACTGCTCTCATACTACACCTCAAAATCAAATATTGATAATTGAGAACTTTCCGGCATACTTTCAAAAAGTCCCATTGCTCTCATTTTATCTACTAATGTTTGAGATACTTTACATCTATTTTGAAAGTCCTCAATACTAATAAATTTACTCTTTTTTGCTTCTATTTCTATATTTTGAGCAACTGTTTCTCCAAGACCATCTATTGTAATAAATGGTGGTATTAAAGTATTATCATCTAAAACATCAAATGTAATTGCTTTACTTTTATATAAATCAAAATTAGAAACCTTAATTCCTCTAGCAGCCATTTCAAGTGCTACATTTAAACATTCTGATATTCCACTTTCTTTATTAGTTGCATCATATCCTTTATTTTTAATTTCTACTAATCTTTCTTTAATAGCATCATATCCCTTAATCATACACTCAATATCAAATGCTGTTGCTTTAGTTGAAAACCATGATGCATAAAAATATATTGGCATATGTACTTTATACCAGGCTATTCTAAAAGCACTAGTTACATATGCTGCTGCATGTGCTTTTGGAAACATGTATTTTATTTTTTGACATGAATCAATAAACCACTCATCTATGCCTGCCTCTTCCATAGTAGCTCTATGTTCTGCCCAAGTAGTTGGATCCTTTGATGCCTTTCCTTTACGAACAAATTCCATTATTTTAAATGCTTTGATTGGTTTTAATCCTTTATACATAAGATATACCATTATATCATCACGACATCCAATTACTTCTTTAAATGGAACTCTAATATTACCATTTTCATCTGGTGTACACAAATCTCTTGCATTTCCAAGCCATACATCTGTACCATGAGAAAGACCTGAAATTTTAACAAGTTCTGCGAATGTAGTTGGTTTTGTTTCACTTACCATACCAATTGTAAATGGAGTACCAAATTCTGGTATTCCAAGTGTACCAGTAGGACACATAATTTGTTCACTTGTTACTTTTAAGGCATCTAGTGATGAAAAAATACTCATTGTTTCTTTATCATCTAATGGTACTTCAAGAACATCTGTTTTACTCAAATCTTGAATCAATCTAAGTTGTGTTGGATCTGAATGACCAAGAATATCTAACTTTAATAAATCATCTTCTAGAGAATGGTAATCAAAGTGAGTTGTCCTCCATGCAGATGATGAATCATCTGCTGGGAATTGAAATGGAGTAAAATCAGATACTTCCATATAATCAGGCACAACAACTATACCTCCTGGATGTTGTCCAGTAGTTCTTTTAACTCCAGTACATCCAAGTGCTAGTCTTTCAATTTCACAACTTCTTTTATCAAATATTCCTCTATCTTCAAAATATCCTCTAACAAAACCATTAGCTGTTTTTTCTGCTACTGTTGCAATAGTTCCCGCTCTATATACATTATCTACACCAAATAATACTTTTGTATATTCATGAGCACTTGCTTGATTTAAGTCAGAAAAGTTAAGATCTATATCAGGTACTTTATCTGCATTAAATCCTAAGAATGTAGCAAAAGGCATATCTTGACCATCTTTTTTCATTAAACTTCCACAAATTGGACAATTCTTATCTGGTAAGTCAAAACCACTAGAATAAGTTGCTCCCAAAGGATTATTATTTTCATCATTAAATTCACTATGCTGACACTCTAAACATCTATAATGAGCAGGCAAAGGGTTGACTTCTGTAATGCCCATCATTGTTGCTACAAAACTACTACCAACACTACCTCTACTACCAACAATATACCCATCATCATTAGAATGTTTTACTAATCTTTGGGCAATTAAATATATTGGATCAAATCCACCACCTATAATACCACCTAATGTCTTTTTTACTTTTTTTAAAATAGCATCTTCTGTCATATCACCATCTTCTTCACTATTCCAATTAGATGATACATATTCACTTAATAATTCTTTTACTTTATCAAAACCTTCTAAAATACTTTCATGTAAATTTTTAAATGTTTCGTTTTCTAACTCTTCATCACTTATATTAGGATTATTTTCTTTTATCTTTTCATTCCAATATTTATATATTGCATCCCCATATAATTCTTTAGATATTCTCTCTTCTATATTATGAGGTAAATCTTTTCCATACCAAGATGATGCTTTTTCATATACAAGATTTGTAACTACACTAGGACAATCTAAATAACTTTTTCCATCATCACTTCTTACTCTTGGAGAAAATGGAACACCTTTTGTATCAATTATTACTTCAAATTCTCCTACCATATCAGCAATTTTATTTGAATTAGTTACTACAATTTCATATGCTTTTTCACTACCAATAAATTCAAAATCTTCTAACATTTCATTTGTTGTTCTAAAATGCTGAGATGGTATAGAAGTTATATTTGTTTTTGCTAATGGATGTCTACCACCACCAGGTACCTTTTGATTAACTATTATTTCTCTATATATTTTATCTTCACGCGTAAAATGATGTACATCCCCAGTTGCTACTATTATTTTTCCTGCATCTTCTGTAGCTTCTATTATCTTTTTAATATGATTTTTAAGTTCTAAACTATTTGAGAAATCTCCAGTTTGAATTAAATGATCATATACTTCTGGTGGTTGTACTTCAACATAGTCATAAAAATTAATTATATTGGTTAATTCTTCACCATCTTTACTTCTTGATTCTATAAATACTTCTGATTCATAACAACCACTACCTATTAATAATCCTTCTCTTAATTCATTTAATTTACTTCTAAGTATTCTTGGAGTTTTATATAAGTAAGTTGTATTAGCCAGAGATACTATTTTAAATAGGTTTTTAAGTCCTACTCTATTTAATGCAATTGCGTTAAAATGATATGTTCTTCCAAATTTATGTATTTCATCTTTAGGTATTAATTTATCTAAGTCAGTAATTTTTTCAAAGTTTTGATTAAGTAATTTTTTTAACATCTTATCAAATACTTGTGCTGTCCCTTCAGCATCATAATCTGCTCTATGATGTGAATCTTCATCAAAATAAACATTATATCTTTTAACTAATGCTGATAGACTATGTCTTGCAAATCCTTGATCTAGGGCACGAGATAATTCAAGTGTATCAATAACTGTATTATTAAATTCACCAATATTATATTTTTTCATTGCCATAGATACAAATGAAATATCAAATTTAGCATTATGAGCAACCATTGGTAAATCTCCTACCCAAGACATAAATCTACGAGTAACATCTTCTTCGCTATCTGCATCTTTTAGCATATCATCTGTTATTCCAGTAAGTTCAGTAATCTTATTTGGTAATTTACAATTTGGATTAATAAACTCATCAAATCTATCTATAATAACTCCATCTTTAATCTTAACTGCACCAATTTCAATCATTACATCTCCATTACCTGCATTAAAACCTGTTGTTTCTGTATCAAATACAACATAAGTAGTTCCAAGAAGAGGAATATCTTTTGGGTTATAAACAATGTATACAGTATCATCTACTAAAGTTAATTCACACCCATATATTCCTTTAAACTTTTTAGATGGATCTTCTTGCTTTTTATTATATCCTTTTATTAAATTATAACATATGGGAAAAGCTTGACATCCATTATGATCAGTTATTGCTACTGCTTTATATCCCATATCAATACATCTACTAATAAGTTCGCATGTATGAGCACCTAAATCTAATTTAATTAATCCATCCATTTGACTCATCATAGTATGCGTATGTAATTCTACTCTCTTTACAGGAGCATCATCTATAATAGTTTCTTTCTTTTTTTCATAACTTTCTATATCATTTATTCCATATTCATAATCATTACTTCTTGTATTAAATTTAACACTACCTTTGAATTTATACCATTTACCTACTTTAATTTCTTTAAGCAAATTATTAAATTCACTTTCATCCTTAGTAAATATATTTGCCATCATACTATCAGTATAATCAGTTATTTTTAATGTAATAATAAACCAACCACTTTGAGTACTTTTAGAATCTATTCCAAATACTTCAGCAATTACCACAATATTATTTTCATTAGTAACTAAATTTTTTATTTCACTTACATTACCAATAACACTTTTACCTTTTATAACTTTACTAGTTTGTTTATTGACAACTACTTCTGTAATATTTTCCATTTCTTCTTTAAACTTTTTTCTATCTTCTTCATTTATATGAGCACTAATGCTTATATCTTTAAATCCCATATCACTTAAAAACATCTCAATTTTTTCACTTAAAGAATTTATTTTATTAACCTCAGCACTATTTAATACTTCAATAGTTACACAATTATTTTCAAACTTTACTTTATCTCTATCAATACATTTAAGCATAGGACATTTATTTACTAAAATATCAAAATAATAATTAAAATAATCATTAAAATATCTACTACTTTCAGTTATATTAAATTTATACCTAACATCATCTGCTCCATTTAAAGTAATTCCTTTTTTACATAGTTCAATAAATACTTCTAATGGTAATGTTTTATCTATATTAAAAATAATAGTCATCTTATTTAGCTTTTTAAGCAAAAGAACTTCTTTAATAGAAGAATTTTCAAAATATATTTTATTTTCATCACTGAAATTTATTGCATTTAAAAATCTAACAAGTTTTTCATCTTTCACTACTTATCTCACCTTAGAAATATTATACAAATTAAAAAAAATTATATCAATAAATTTGACATAATTTTTATTTATTTACTTTTTCATTTTATCATAAAGCTTATACATATACTGAATACTATTTTCAAGAAAAAAGTAATGCATTATATAAAATACAAGTAATATACCACTAATAAGAGCGATAATATCAAATAAGCTATTATAAAATGATAACATTATAAATAGTATTGTAAATAAAGCAAAAAATAGCATCACTATTAAATGGACTAATCTTTCATGTGAAAAGAATTTTATTTTTATTAATAAGTCATCTATATCATTTTGAGTTGTTTTTCCTTTTAATTTACTTTCTATTTCTTTTATATATTCTTTTATATATTTTTTCATATTACTTTTTATCTTTCATATGTGGGAATAATAATACATCTCTAATTGAATCTTGCTCTGTAAATAGCATACATAATCTATCTATTCCATATCCAATACCACCAGCTGGAGGCATTCCATATTCTAGTGCTTCAATAAAGTCCATATCAATATCATTAGCCTCATCATTACCCAAATCTCTTTCTTTAAGTTGTTCTTCAAATCTATCTAATTGATCAAGTGGATCATTAAGTTCAGTATATGCATTTGCAAATTCTTTACCACCAATAAATAATTCAAATCTTTGTACAAATCTTGGATCATTTGGATCTTTCTTAGTAAGTGGACTTATCTCAATTGGATGACCATATAAGAAAGTTGGTTGTATTAAATGTTCTTCTACATATTTTTCAAAGAATGCATTTATTATATGTCCAACTGAGAAATGTTCTTCTACTTCAATATCATGTTCTTTAGCTAACTTTTTAGCATCATCTAATGACATTTGTTCACTAAAATCTACATTACAATATTGTTTAATTGCATCTACCATACTTATTCTTGTCCACTTTCCATCAAGATTTATTTCATTACCACACCAGTTATATGTATATTTATTAAATACATTCTTAGCAATAGATTTATACATACTTTCTGTCATTTCCATCATACCATCTAAATTAGAATATGCTAAATATGCTTCCATTAAAGTAAATTCAGGATTATGTTTAGTATCCACTCCTTCATTTCTAAATGTTCTTCCAATTTCATAAACGGCTTCCATTCCACCAACTAATAATCTTTTAAGTGGTAGTTCTAATGCTATTCTTAAATAAAATGGCATATCAAGTGCATTATGATGAGTAACAAATGGTCTTGCACTCGCACCAGTTAATAATGGTTGAAGAACTGGAGTTTCTACTTCTACAAATCCACGACTATCCATAAATCTTTGTATTTCACGAATAATCTTTGGTCTTGTAAATGCTACATTACGCGCATCATCATTCATAATTAAATCAACATATCTTCTTCTATATCTCTCTTCAACATCAGTAAGCCCATGAAACTTTTCAGGTAATGGCTTTAGTGCTTTTACTAAATGTGTATACTCTAAACACTTAATAGTTAATTCACCTGTTTTAGTTTTCATAACTTTTCCATATACACCAACAATATCACCAATATCAGCACTCTTAAATAAATTATAATTTTCTTCTCCAATATCATTTATTGATATATATATTTGAATTAATCCAGTTTTATCTTTAATACTAAAGAAAGATGCCTTTCCCATTTTACGAATAAACATAATTCTACCTGCAACAGTAGCAGTATCAGTCATATTATCAAACTCTTCATGATCAATATTAGCATATTTTTCTTTTAAATCAGCAGCAAAATCTTTTCTATCAAAAGCATTACCAAATGGATCTAATCCAAGTTCAACTAATTTTTCTAATTTACCTCTTCTTATTAATTCTTGTTCAGTAAATTGTCTTTCCATATCTTATCACTTCCTTTTTATTTCATTATTTTAATATTAATATCCATATTCATATCTAAATATTCTATAAAATCTTTTAAATATTTATATCTTCCTAAATCTACATTTTTAATTATACTTGCAATTGATAAATATACATCATTATTAACGGGTGTAACATCATAAACATAATAATTCTTTAATGTTGCCTTATAAATATTTGATTTTGATAATACATATACAATATATCTATAAGCACTTTCTTTTATTAAATCAATATCATATTCTCTATTATCAAATAATGTTTTATACTTTGTAATTATTTGCTTATACATACTTGAATTAAAGCTCTTTATTCTTTGAATATACTCATCCATTCCACAATTAAATATTACAGTTTTAATAAATTCATTTAATGAATATATCATTTCAGTTTTACTAAATGCTAAAATTTCATTTTCATTTAGATTATCTATTGAGTACAAACTAGTAGAATCTGAAAATCTATTCATATCTACAAATAAATAAACATTATTTCCATTCGTATTCATCAAAACCTCCACTAATCTCTTATCTTAATATGTGTCTCTCTTAGTTGATGTTCAAACACTTCATTTGGGCAACCCATAAGAGCATCTGCTCCATTAGCTGCCATAGGGAACGCTACCATTTCTCTGATGTTCTCTTCATCCTTTAAAAGCATTAAAATTCTATCTATTCCAGGAGCCATCCCAGCATGAGGTGGTGCTCCAAATTGAAATGCTTGATATAATGAAGGGAATTTACTCTCAACGACACTCTCATCATATCCAGCAATTTCAAATGCTTTCTTAAGAATTATTGGATTATAATTTCTCTCTCCACCACTAGCCATTTCAAGACCATTACATACAAAATCATATTGACATGCTAATATTTCATCTGGTTTTTTATTTAATAAAGCATCTAATCCACCATTTGGCATACTAAATGGATTATGTGTAAAATCATATTTATTTTCTTCTTCATTCCACTCATAAAATGGAAAATCTACTATAATACAAAATTCATACTTATTTCTATCTATTAAATTAAGTTCATTTCCAAGTTTAATTCTAATATTACCACAAGCTTTATCAAACTTTTCTCCTTTGTTACCACAAACGATTATTACTACATTTCCTTTTTCAAGTTCAAGTAATTTAGTTAATTCTTCTATTTCTTTTTCATTAAATAATTTAGCCATTGATCCACTAACTGTATCATCAATTTTTAAAAATCCTAAAGATGTTACTACTTCACCCTTATATTCTTCTTCAAGTTTTTTATACCATGAATTAGATTTATCTGAAGAAGATAATTTCATAACCTTAACTTCTTTATCTTTAAATACTACACTATCATTATTTTTAAGAATATTTGTAATATTTACTATTTCAAAATTGATTCTTAAATCTGGTTTATCACTACCATATTTTTCCATTGCCTCTTTAAATGGAATTCTTCTAAATGGTACACTAGATACTTCTTTATTACCAAATTTTTTAAACACATCATAAAATACTTTTTGTCCAACCTCAAATACATCTTCTTGAGTTGCAAATGACATTTCAAAATCCAATTGATAAAATTCTCCATATAATCTATCACTTCTTGGATCTTCATCTCTAAAACAAGGTGCTATTTGAAAATATTTATCAAAACCACTGCACATTAATAATTGCTTAAATATTTGTGGTGCTTGAGGAAGAGCATAAAATTTACCCTTATATTTTCTACTTGGTACAATAAAATCTCTTGCTCCTTCTGGACTGGATGCAGTTAAAATTGGCGTTTGAATTTCAGTAAAATCCATTTCCTTCATAGTTTTTCTAATAAAATCAATCACATTTGTTCTAAATTTAATACCATCATGAACTTCTTTATTTCTAAGATCTAAATATCTATATTTAAGTCTTGTTTCTTCACTTGATATTTTACTTGACTTTACTTCAAATGGTAATGTTTTAAACACATCTCCTAAAACTTCTAATGATTTAATTTCAACTTCAATACTTCCTGTTTTCATATTTTTATTAATCATATCTGGTGTTCTTTTTTTAACTATTCCATCAACAGTTACTGTACTTTCACGATTTAGTGAAGAATATGTATCTACATCATTAGAAATTAGTTGTACTACACCTTTATCATCTCTTAAAGTAATAAATACAACTCCTCCTAGATTACGAACATTTTCAACCCATCCTGCAAGTTTAACTTCTTTTCCTACATAATCTTCATTAACAAGTCCACAATATACACTTCTATATTTGTTTGCCATATTTAACTTCCTTTCTAACAAAAAAAGAATCTATCGTAAGAGCGTTTTTGTACGCTGTGCCATCTTACTTCATAGATTCTTAAATTCTATCTTTTAATCTTTAACGCAGAAATACGATTAAGTTCAAGGTTGTCACGATTTTTCTTTTTTCGCATATTTATTTATTACTAATTCACACCACACATTAGCTCTCTTTAAAGGAAAATAAATACCTACTTATCCCATCAACACTTACGATGAAATTATATTATTTTATTGATGCTTTGTCAATCATTTATATAGCAAAAAATAAAAAATAATTCCTTTATCTAAACCATTTATTTCTCTTTTTTAGTGAAACTACTAACTCTTCTATATTTTCATTATCTTCAAGACTTAATAAAGTTTCAACATCATATATAGGAATATCATAACCATATTTATCTAATAAATCTTTATATCTTAAAACTTCTTCTCTAATTGCTATAACATTATTTTTTACATTTTTCCAACCATTAAACACTTGATTAGTTGGCAAAGTAATACCATTCATATGTTCTAAAGATAATCTATCTTTTACATGAACTTCATCTTCTAAATCACTATATCTTTCCTCTCTAAGCCCAAGTTCTCTCATAAGTGACCAACAATTTGGATATTCACTTATTTTCTTATCTAATATTGTAGGTCTAATAACTTCAAACTCTCCTTTAGGAAATATAATACTTGCACATTCTATAGCATATTGGTTATAACCATTATATTTATTACTTTTAGTTATAAATCTTCTTTCATAATCCTCTAATGATATATAATCTCTTCCACAAAAATTCTCATTACCAAGTACTCCTCTTTCTCTTGCGGATAATAAATATTTTGATTTTAATATTTCTTCTAACAACAATAAACTACTTTTAGTATCATAACCAAATAAATGAGCAAATAAACAATGTAAATAAATTTGTTCATTCATATTTTATCCCCCTTTTTATTATTCTATGATTTTAATTTATTAATATAATTATTAACCTTTATATACCATGTTTTATCCTCTGCATAATAAGGATTAATTTCTTTTGCTGTAGTAAGTCCTTTTTTATAGTAAGAATTTAACTTATTAATGGCAAAAATAATACCATCATTTAATGTATCAAACTTCCTATAACTTCCTCCATTACAGCCTGGATTTCCTTTATTACCTGCAACATTATTACATACTCTTGTTAAATAACTACATCTCCAATAACAACCAGTTTCTTGAAGCATCACTGCTGTAAATAAATACGGATCTAATCCAACATTTAAACATTGTTCAGTAATATACATACCCTTACCTTCAAGTACCCCTTTTAAATTCTTTTCTATTTTAACAGCTATTTCTTCTTTACTTTCTCCATTAAAATAATTTTTTTTGAGTTCATCTTGATAAGCCTCATATTCACTTTTAAAGTAAGATAAGCTTATATCAATTTGATTATCTAAATAATCATGATTTATTTTACCTCCAAATAATACAGAGAATAAACTCATAACTATCAATGTTTTCATATATTTTTTTTGACACTCTCCTTGTAAGCCTGTATATTGTACCATAAAACATTATAAAATGCAAATTAAATGGATAATAGATAGAGTAAAATAGAATTGGGATTGCATAAAAAAAGAAAGACCATGTTAAAATG
>JBJEED010000004.1:0-24031 GCA_051872765.1 Bacilli bacterium
TAAAAGAAAATATAAAAAAAATATCAAGTGGTAATAAAAATGAAATCATGAGTATAGCTACTAATAGAGTACAAGTATGGGTAAATACATTACCTTTATTCAAAAGATATTGGCTATTTGGTGCAGGTATAGATAATTTTAGAGATATTTATCCTCAAAGTGGGTATATAAGTTATGATAAGGCTCATAATGTATATTTGCAAATTGGTATTACTAATGGTATACCTGCTTTAGTAGTATATATGATAATATGCTTTATACCATTTGCAAAAGGGTTTAAATTGAATGATAAATTTTCTCATGCTTTATATATGGCATTTGTAACATATTGTATTCAAGCATTTGCTAATATAAGTGTTATAGATGTTGCTCCTTATTTCTTTTTAATACTAGGTTTATTAATTCATCAAACAGATAAAGAAAGATTGGAATTTAAGAAATATTTTAAGATTAATAAAAAAAAGTAATTAATTATATGTTATAATTAAAATAAGGAAGGAGTGTAGACTATATGAGTAAAGATGATAAAGAGTTTTTTGAAAAAAATAAGAATTGGATATTTATGATATTATTAACTATATTTGTTATTGATATTGAGTATATAAATATGTTTGAAAATACTATTTTAAATGGAATAGTTAATATAGCATTTGGTATTATTGTAATCATTTTAACTTCTTTATTCTATAATGAAGAAAAGAATTGGATAAATAGTAATAGTCGATTTTATAAATTTCTAGTGTATATATTACTTATAATCGGAATTATTAATTCTTTTTACCATGTGGGTTATGCTATTGGTAAAATAATTGCTTTAGTGTAAAAATATCAAAAATTTTTTATAAACAAAAAACTAACATCACTGTTAGTAATATATCATTCTCAAATCTTTTAAGATTTGAGATTTTTTTTAATTTGGTGACCCATATGGGATTTGAACCCATGAATGTCGCCTTGAGAGGGCGATGTGTTAACCATTTCACCAATGGGCCTTTTTTAGGAACAAATTCATTTTAGCATATTTTTTAAATGTTTACAACGATTTTGTGTATTAATAAATTAAAATAGTAAAAACTAATAATGGTGAAATAATGAATAATGAAAAATATGATGAAATAATTAAAAAGGTAATAAAAGAAGAAGATATTTCAAAAAATGTTTTAGTTGCTTTTTTAAGTGGGGGATTAATTGGAGTATTTGGAGAATTTCTTGCAAATATATTTGATAATTTTATGAATACTAATGATTCATATTTAGCAGTATTTATAGTACTAGTGGTAATTGGTTCAATATTTACAGGACTTGGTTTTTTTGATAAAGTACTAAGTATTTGTAAATGTGGATTAATAGTTCCATCAATCGGATTTGCTAATAGTATGACTAGTTCTGCTATGGATAATAATAAAGAAGGTTTTGTGAGAGGAATTGGTTCAAATATATTTAAATTAACTGGTAGTATTATTCTATATGGTGTTGTATTTGGAATAATATTTGGATTTATAAGGAGTATAATATGACATATTATTTTAACAATGTATATATAAAAGATAAATATTCTCTTCTTGCTAGTGATAAATATAGTCCAATAGTATTAAATGATGTAGATTATTTTAAGAATGATTATTATATGGGACAAAAATGTGTAGAATTATGTGAATCTAAATATCAAGAAATAGTAATAGATGGACTTTTAGAAAAAACAAAAATAACTAATGATAAAATAGATATCTTAATAAATGGAGATCTTCAAAATCAAATACTCTCATCAACTCTAGCATCAAATAAATTTTTGATTCCAACTTTAGGTATATATTCGGCTTGTGCATCATTTATTGAAGGCATGGTAATTGGAAGTATGTTTGTAAATGGAAGAAGCAATTCAAATGTTATTGTTTCTTCTTCATCCCACAATTTAGTAAGTGAAAAGCAATTTAGATTTCCAATTGAATATGGAGCACTTAGAAAAAGAACTAATACATTAACAGCAAGTGGTAGTGTAGCAGTACTTTTAAATAATACAAAATCAAAAATAAAGATAGAATCAGCTACTATTGGTAGCGTTATAACAACTAATCATAAAGATACTAATGATATGGGCTCAGCAATGGCAAGTGCTTGTAGTGAAACTTTAATTAAACATTTAAAAGAAACAAAAAGAAAAAGTAATTATTATGATTTAATATTGACAGGAGATCTTGGAATATATGGAATAGAAATTGTAAAAGAGTATTATAATGATGTGACTAAAGGAAAACTTAATAACATTATTGATGCTGGTAGTATATTTTATAATGAAGATAATATTTTTGCTGGAGCTAGTGGCCCTGTATGTTTGCCACTTGTATTATTTGACTATATTTTAAAGCAAAAACAATATAAAAAGATATTAGTAATAGGTACTGGTTCTCTACATTCAGTTATGAGTACAAATTTAAAACTGCCAATACCTTCAATTGCACATGCGATTAGTTTGGAGGTGTCAAATTGACATATTTATTATCTTATTTGTATTGCGGTGTTGTATGTGCAATATCACAATATGTAATTGAAAAAACTAAATTAACTCCTGGTCATATTAATACGGGGCTAGTTGTTATTGGTGGTATTTTATCTGGATTTAAAGTTTATGATAAAATAATTGATATATTTCATGCTGGTGCATGTGTTCCTATCTTAAATTTTGGTCATTTGCTTGTAAGTGGAGCTAGTGAAGGATATTTAAAATATGGTGTAATTGGTTTATTTAAAGGAATACTTGTAAATGCATCAGCAGGACTTAGCGTAGCAATTTGTATGGCGTTTATAATTAGTATATTTTTTAAAGTAAAACACTAAAAAAACTTGAAAAAAATTAATATTTTTGATATATTAACTTCATTGAAAGACTAGTAGAGTAATTTTCTTTTATAGAGAGTTAGTGTTTGGTGAAAACTAATAAAGAAATTATTTGAAGCTACTTTCTCTTATGAGTTAATTGCTCACGCGAAATAGGCGTTATCAAAATTAAGTTAAATAAAAGGATGGTACCGTTGTTAATCAACTCCTTTATACCATTCTTTTTTATTTTAAGGAGGAAAATTATGAATTTAAAAGATTTATATATTGATTTTTTTGTAAACAAAGGACATAAACAGATACCTAGTGCTCCAGTAGTACCAGAAAATGATAATACTGTATTATTTAACACTGCTGGTATGCAACCAATAACACCATATTTAAAAGGAAAACCACATCCATATGGTAAGAGATTATGTGATTATCAAAAGTGTATTAGAACTAATGATTTAGATTCAATTGGAGATTCATATCATCATACTTTTTTTGAAATGCTTGGTAATTGGTCACTAGGAGATTATTTTAAGAAGGAAGCAATTACTTGGAGTTTTGAATTCTTAACTAAAGTTTTAAATATTCCAGTAAATAGATTAGCAGTTACAATATTTGCAGGTAATGAAATTGCACCAAAAGACACAGAGGCAAAAGAAATATGGATGAGTCTTGGAATACCTGAAAGTAGAATTGCAGAAACAAAAGAAGATAATTGGTGGCCAAATTTAGAATTACCTGGATTATGTGGTCCAGATAGTGAAATGTTTTATTTTAGAAGTAATGATGAGATACCAGAAAAATTCGATCCAGAAGATGAAAGATGGGTAGAAATTTGGAATGATGTATTTATGCAATATAATCATAATGAAGATGGTAGTATGCAGTTACTTCAAAATAAAAATGTTGATACAGGTATGGGTGTTGAGAGAGTTACTGCTATTTTAGAAGGTGTAAATGATAACTACCTATCAAGTATTTGGAAAGATATAATTGATCTAATATGTAAAATATCTAATTTACCATATGAGGGTAATGAAAAGAGTATGAGAATAATTGCTGATCATATTAGAACAAGTGTATTTATAAGTGCAGATTATTCATCTATTAAACCAAGTAATGTAGGACAAGGTTATATACTAAGAAGACTTATTAGAAGAGCAATTAGGCATGCTAAGAGTTTAAATATTGATATATCTAGTGATTGGGATAGTAAAATTGCTTGTGCTATAATGGATAAATATGAAAATTACTATAGTGAGATTAAAGAAAATAGAAATGTCGTATTAGAAGTACTTAAAAATGAAAAAGAGAAATTTAATAGAACTTTAGAAAAAGGATTAAGAGAATTTGAAAAAATTACGAGAAATAATAGTGATATAGATGCTCAAAATGCATTTAAATTATATGATACTTATGGTTTTCCAATTGAACTTACTATAGAACTTGCAAGTGAGAGAAATCTTAAAGTTGATGAAGAAGGTTTTAAAGAAAAATTTAAGGCACATCAAGAATTATCTAGAACAGCATCTGCTGGTCAATTTAAGGGTGGTCTTGGTGGAAATGGAGAAATAGAAATAAAATATCATACAGCAACTCATTTATTAAATGCTGCTTTAAAACAAGTCGTAGGAAGTGATGTTCATCAAAAAGGAAGTAATATAACAACTGAAAGATTAAGATTTGATTTTAGTTGTGATCATAAATTAAGTGAAGAAGAAAAATTAAAAACTGAAGAGCTTGTAAATAAATGGATAAATGAGAAACTTGATGTAACTGTTAAAGAAATGAATAAAGAAGATGCTATTAAATCAGGCGCTGAGTGTATGTTTATTGAAAAATATCCAGATGTGGTAACAGTATATTCAATTGGAAATATATCTCATGAATTATGTGGTGGTCCTCATGTTAAAAATACAAGTGAACTTGGTAAATTTAAAATAAAAAAAGAAGAAGCAAGTTCTGCGGGTGTAAGAAGAATAAAAGCTGTTTTAGAATAGGAATATCTTTGCTGATATTTCTTTTTTATTATATTATTGTAAATAATTTACTATAAAAATATATATTTTTAATGTATAATTTATGTAGGTGAATGAATATGAATTTTTATGATTTTACACAAGAAGAATTAGAAAATTATTTAATAGAAAATGGTTTTAAAAAATATAATGCTACTCAAATAATACAGTGGGTTTATGAGCATAATGTTACTGATTTTAGCATGATGAGTAATTTAAGTAAAAAATTAATTGAATTTTTAAATAAAAATATGTTTTTTAATTTACCAAAATTAGTAATTGCTGAAAAAAGTGAACTTGCAAATAAATATTTACTTGAACTTGTTGATGGTAATCGTGTCGAGTGTGTTTTAATGAATCATGATTATGGTTATTCTTTATGTGTATCTAGTCAAGTTGGTTGTAATATGGGATGTTCATTTTGTGAAAGTGGAAGATTAAAAAAAGTAAGAGATTTAACTCTTGATGAGTTAGTTGGGCAAATAATATGTGTATCAAGAATAGAAAATATTAGAATAGATAGTGTAGTTGTTATGGGTATAGGAGAGCCATTTGATAACTTTAATAATATTAAAAGATTTATAAGTGTAGTTACTAACAATAAAATGATAGGAATAGGACAAAGACATTTAACTATATCTACTTGTGGTATAGTTCCAAAAATTTATGAATTTGCTGATCTTGATACTGGTGTAAACTTGGCAGTTAGTTTACATGCACCGAATAATGAAATAAGAGACAAAATAATGAAAGTTAATCATGGTTTTAAAATAGAAAAATTAATGGAATCACTTGATTATTATATAAATAAAACTAATAGAAGAGTAACAATAGAATATATTATGTTAGAGGGTATAAATGATAGTGATAAGTGTGCAGAAGAACTTGCAAATTTAATTAGGGGTAAACTTATGTATGTAAATTTAATACCTTATAATGAGACTACTCATTTTGAACTTAAAAGAAGTAATAACTTTAAAATAAAAAAATTTTATGATATACTTAAGAAGAATAGTATTAATGTTACAATTAGAAAAGAAATGGGTGGCAATTTATCAGCTGCTTGTGGACAGCTAAGAGCAAATGCGGAAAAGGAGTAATAGTATGAAAATATTTTATCAAACAGACCCAGGAAAGGTAAGAAGTCATAATGAAGATTCTGTTACGATAGTTAAAAATCAAAATAATGAATTATTATGTGTAGTTGCTGATGGAATGGGTGGACATAAAGCAGGAGAGGTTGCTAGTTCTTTGGTAGTAAATGAACTTGGAAAAAGATTTGGTGAATTATCAAGTATTGGTAGTAAAGAAGAAGCTGTAGTTTGGTTAAAAGAAATAATAGATGAAATAAATGTTAAAATACTTAGATATGCAGAAGAGCATGTAGATGCAAGTGGTCTTGGTACAACTTGTGTATGTTGTATATATACAAAAGAGTTCTTATTATTTGGAAATATAGGTGATTCAAGTGGCTATGTAATTAAAAATGGTAAATTATATAAAGTTACTAAAGATCATACACTAGTAAATATGTTACTTGAAAATGGGGAATTAACAGAAAGTGCTGCGAAAGTGCATCCACAAAAAAATGTACTTATGAAAGCACTTGGTGCTGCTGAAGAAATAGAAATTGATATATTTGATGTTGAAACTAATGTAGATGGTATATTCTTGTGTAGTGATGGACTTACAAATATGTTAACACCTGAACAAATAGAAAAAGTATTAAATGATAGTGAACTTGATTTGGAAGAACAAGTTGGAAAAATGATAATGAAAGCAAATATGCGTGGGGGGCTAGATAATATTACAATTGCTTGTATAAGATTTGGTGGTGAATAAGTGTGATAGTAAAAGGATCTAAAATTAATGATAGATATCAAATAATTAAGACATTAGGCGAAGGTGGAATGGCTAATGTTTATTTAGCACATGATACTATATTAGATAGAAAAGTTGCAGTTAAAGTTTTAAGAGGAGATCTTGCTAATGATGATAAGTTTGTAAGAAGATTTCAAAGGGAGGCATTATCAGCATCAAGTTTATCTCATCCTAATATTGTAGAAATGTATGATGTTGGAGAAGATGATGGACAATATTACATTGTTATGGAGTATGTTGATGGTAAAACTTTAAAACAAGTATTGAAACAACGAGGGCATTTATCTATTACTGAAGTAGTTGATATAATGCTCCAACTTACTGATGGTATGGCACATGCACATGATGCGTATATAATTCATAGAGATATAAAGCCACAAAACATAATGATTTTATCTAATGGAATGATTAAAATAACTGATTTTGGTGTTGCGACTGCATTAAATTCCACTCAATTGACACAAACTAATTCAGTTATGGGAACAGTACATTATCTTCCACCAGAGCAAGCTCAGGGAAAAGGTTCTACGATAAGAAGTGATATTTATTCTATGGGAATAATGATGTATGAATTATTAACAGGTCTTGTCCCATATAAAGGTGATAATGCGGTAGAAATAGCTTTAAAGCATTTAAAGGAGCCATTACCAAGTGTAAGAAAAGCTAATTCAAGTATTCCGCAATCTATTGAAAATATTATAATAAAATCAACTGCTAAAAATCCTAAGAATAGATATACTGATGCAAGAGAGATGCATCAAGATTTAATGACTGCATTAGATGAATCAAGGAAGGATGAAAAAAGATTTATATATAAATATCCTGAGAATGACTTAGAAGAAACTAAAGTATTAGATGAAGAAGTAAGTAAAGTTAAGGAAGCTACTAAGAAAAAAACAAAAAAAGAAGTTAAGAAAGAAGAAGATGAAGACTTTGAAGATATTAGTGAACCAGTAAAAAGTAATAAAATTTTAATAATTTTAGTTAGTATATTTACTGCGCTTGTGTTAATTACTACAGTGGCAATAACTATATATTTTGAAAAGACTGAAATTAAGAATATAGTAATACCTGATGTTTCAAATATGGAGCCAGTTGAAGCTTCAAATAAACTTGTGGATGCTGGATTTGATGTAGAAACAGAATATAAATATATATCAAGTGATACTATTGATGAAGGAAAAGTTGTACAAACGAGTCCTGAAATTGGTAGTAAGAGAAAAAGTGGAACTAAGGTTATATTATATATATCATCAGGAGAAGGGGTTTATGTTGTAGAAGATTTTACTGGTGAAAATTATTTAGTTGCAAAAGGTAAAATAGAGGCTCAGTGTGAATGTAATGTTATTGTTGAAACAGAAAAGGTTGATGAAGATAATAAAGCAAAAGAAGATACTGTTTTAAGAACAATACCAGCTAAAAATGAACAAAGTAAATTAGGAGAAACTATTACAATAGTTATACCAGAAGTTGAATATAAATATCCTGATTTTACTAAGGGATATACAATTGATAAAATTGAAGAATTTGCAAAGAAACATGAATTAAAATTAGAATATAAGTATCAAACTACAACTACTGTTGATGAGGGTACTATATTAAAACAAAGTAGAGCAGCATCTTCAGTTGTAACTCCAGGAGCAACGCTTGTAATAACAGTTGCAATAAAACCTGATGTAGAAGAAGATCTTCCAGGTGAAATAACAGAAGAAATACCAGAAGCAGGGGAATAAATATGAAAGGTAAAATAATGTGTATTAATGCATCACTTCATAAAGTATTACTTGAAAATAATACTATTATAGATACACGAACTAGAGGAAAGCTTAGAAATCAAAAAGTTTTCCCAGTCGTTGGTGATAATGTTATAGTTGATATTAATACAAAAACTATAGAGAAAGTAGAAAAAAGAAAAAATTATTTAGAAAGACCACTTATTGCTAATATAGATAAGTTATTAATAGTCATGAGTACATCTATTCCTACTTTCTCAACTTATCTTATAGATAAATTTTTAATAATTGCTTATGCTAATAAAATAGAGCCTATTATTATAATAACTAAAATGGATATGATTAAACCAAAAGAAAAAATAGAAATAAAAAAATATATTAGTTATTATAGAAAAATAGGTGTAAAGGTTTATGTAAATACTAGTGTTAGTAAGATTAAAAAAGAATTTAAAGGTTCAACAGTTGCGTTATGTGGTCAAACTGGTGCAGGAAAATCTAGTTTATTAAATAGAATAGATGCATCTCTAAAACTAAAAACGGGAGAAATATCATTATCTTTAGGTAGAGGAAAACATACTACAAGATTAGTTGAATTGCTTGAAGTTAATGATGGTCTTATTGCTGATACTCCGGGATTTAGTTCGTTAGATATAAATATTGATAAAAAAGATATTAAAACATATTATAAAGATTTTAAAAAGCCATGTAAGTATAGAAGCTGTAGTCATGTTAAGGAAGATGGATGTCAGATAATAAAATTAGTAGAATCTGGTAAGATTCCTACTTGGAGATATGAAAATTATATAAAATTTATAAGTGAGGCAAAATAATATGAAAGTAAGTGTATCAATTTTATCTAGTAGTATAAAAGCAAGTGATATAACTAAGAAACTAGATATGTCTCGTGCAGATTACATACATTTAGATATAATGGATGGAAAATTTGTAGAAAATAAGACTTGGACATTTAGTGAAGTAAAGAAAATAATTAGTTATTCTAACTTACCATTAGATGTTCATTTAATGGTTAAAGATCCACTTAAATATTTAGAAGATTATGCTCTTTTAAATACAAGTTATTTTACATTTCATTATGAAGCGGTTAGTGATATATCAAATACTATTAAAAAGATAAAAGATTATGGACTAAAAGTAGGAGTGTCTATTTGTCCAGATACTTCTGTTGATGTATTATTTCCATATTTGAAAGATATAGACCAAGTGTTAGTAATGAGTGTAGTTCCAGGTAAGAGCGGTCAATCTTTTATAGATAGTTCTTTATTAAAAATAAAAGATTTAAAAGCAGAAATAGAAAAAAATAATTATAAAACTATAATATCAGTAGATGGTGGTATTAATAATGAGACTGGAGTCTTATGTAAAGAATCTGGAGCAGATATGTTAGTATCAGCTTCATATATTCATAAAGATATAATTGATAATGTAAATATATTAAAAGAAATATAATTGCTAATAAAAGTAATTATATTTTTTAATACCACATCATATGCTTAATTAGAGGTGACAAAATGGATATAATTAAAGTATCTAGTAAAAGTATTTCTCAGAAGGTAGCAGGTAGTATTGCTAATTCTTTTAGAGAAGGAAGTAAGCAAGTAGAAATACAAACTGTCGGAGCAGGTGCAGTTAATCAAGCTATTAAGGCTATATCAATTGCTCGAGGTTTTGTAGCACCACTTGGATATAACTTAGTATGTACTCCAGCTTTCTATGATGTAATTATAGATAATAAAGAGAAAACCGCTATTAAGTTACTTGTAGAAACTAAATAATAGTTTCTTTTTTTTATTAATTAGAAGTTAAAACTTTATTTAATTTAATATCATTGATTTCATAGGGAATATTATCAATAATGCATTGAGTATAAGTAATACCAATTGTATATATATCTTTATCTTTTAAAAATCTATCATAAAATCCTTTACCATATCCAATTCTATTATTATCTTTATCAAAACAAATACCAGGTACTATGCAAACACAATCATCATAGTTAGTTACTTTTGTTTTAGTAAATCTTTTAAACTATTGATATAATAAAATTCCATAGAGTTATTTATTATTTTTTAAATATTATTTCATTTTGATATTTTTTATTAATAATATTTTTTCTAATTTTATATATTTTTTTTTAATTTTACTTTATGCATAATATAATTTTATCATATATTATATAAAAAAGTTGTCTTATGTTCTTGTAAAGCAGATTAAAATTATGGAAAAAGTATATAATTTAATGTTATAATACTATAGAGAAGAGGTGAGGAGTATGTTTAATACAATATTAAACATTGCCAGTAAAGTACTTGATATAGCAATTGTTTGGTATATATTTTATCAATTGCTTAAGTATTCAAGAAATAATTTTAAATTGACACTTATATTTAAAGGCGTACTTATAATAGTAATTCTAAAATTACTAAGTGATTGGTTAAAATTAAATACAGTAGGAATAATGTTAGAATATGTTATATCCTGGGGACCTTTAGCACTTATTATTATATTTCAACCAGAAATTAGAAATGTTCTTGAAAGTATTGGTAGAAGTCAATTGCTTGGAAGACATAAAACTCTAACGGTAGATGAAAGAGAAAAAATAGTATATGAAATTATAAATGCTCTTGATTATTTAAAGAAGAATAAGATTGGAGCTTTAATAGTAATAGAAAGAGATTATAGTTTAGCTCAATATATTGAACCAGCAAATAAACTATATGCTGATATTAGTAGTGAATTATTAATATCAATATTTTTCCCAAATAATCCACTTCATGATGGTGGCGTTATAATACAAGGAGATAAAATTACATGTGCAGGTTCAGTATTTCCAACAAGTATGAACCCTAATATTTCGAAAAGACTTGGAACAAGACATAGAGCAGCATTAGGTATTAGTGAAACGAGTGATTCTATTGCAATAGTTGTAAGTGAAGAGACTGGAAGAATATCTATTGCTATTCAAAGTGAGTTAAATTATAATTTATCACTTGATGATGCTAAAATGATTTTATTAGAGGAATTACAACCTAAAAAAGAAACATTCTATGAGGTAGACAAAGAAAGTGAGGGTGATTCAAATGAAGAAAATAATAAATAAAATCCTCAAATTTTTTGGAAAAATCTTTAAAATTCTATATAGAATAATAGATGTACTTATAATAACTCCAATATCAAAAAGTGTATATTGGTTACTAGATGGTTTGAATAATAAAAATGGTAGATTAGATAAATTCTTAAATAATCCAAATACTTTAATATATATATCATTATTTTTTGCTTTTATAGCTTTTTTTGCAATTGATTTAAAAGCGGTAAACTTATCTGAAACAGAAGCAATAGTACTTTCAAATCAGCCAATAAAAGCAGAATATAATGAAGAAAAATATGTAGTTGAGGGAATACCAGAAACAGCAGATATTGTGCTTATGGGTAAAAAAAGTTCTTTATATTTAGCAGAACAATTAGGAGATCACAAATTAACCCTTGATTTAACTAATTATTCTGAGGGTACTCATAAAGTTAATATTAAATATAATAATCCTATAAATACGCTTGATTATAAATTAGATCCATCAAGAGTAACAATTGTTATATATAAAAAAGTTAGTGAGTCAAAGACACTAACAACGGATATTTTAAATACTGATAAATTAGATCCAACATTAGTAATTAGTAGTGTTGAATTAAATAAAACAGAAGTAATAATTAAATCATATAAAGAAAAACTAGAGACTGTTGCGAGTGTTAAAGCACTAGTTGATGTAAATGCATTAAATGCAACGCAGACTGGTACATATACTCTTGATAATGTAAAACTAATTGCTTATGATGAAAAGGGAACAGAAATTAAAGATATTGAAATAGTTCCTGGTAGTGTAACAGCTACAGTTACAATTAATAGTCCAAGTAAAGTAGTACCAATAAAAGTAATACCTGAAGGTAATGTATCTAGTGGTAGTGCAATTAGTTCTATTACTCCAAATGTAAGTACTTTAACATTATATGGTGATGAAGAAGTTTTAAAAGGAATTGAGTATGTTGAAGTACCTATTAATGTAGAAGGCTTAAGTGCTGATAAAACTTATCAAGAAACAATAACTAAACCAAATGGAATTAGATCAATGAGTGAAACAGCAATTACAATAAAAGTACAAATGGAAACTGAAACATCTAAAGATTTCTTAGGAGTAACAATAGATATAGTTGGACTTGATACTACAAAATTTGATGCAAAAGCAGCAACAGTAGAAGATACTAAAGTTGATGTTCAAGTAAAAGGTGTTCAATCATTACTTGATAAATTAACTGCAGATGATATAAAAGCATATGTAGATTTATCTAATATTGATGAAGAGACTACAATTGAAGTTCCAGTATTGGTTACTGGAGAAGATAATAAACTTACTTATATATCTAAGAAGACAAGGGTTAAAATAGTTATTAAAAGAAAATAGTTAATGAAGCTAATATATTTAGCTTCATTTTTATATGAAAGATAGTCTTTTATTGACATTAAGGCACTTTTTTGGTATATTAATGAACAATTTTATACGGGATGTTTTTGCTACTTAATTAGGAGAGTATAAGATGGAAGAAGATATTAAAATAGGTTTTTATTATGATGATATGGAAAAAATGGGTACAGATATAATCTTCTGTCAACCCACACAGTATGCAAATTATTTCACAACTAGGACAAATTATAATCTAATTTATTCAAAATTATTTGGAGATTGTTACATAGGTAACTCAAAGTTTTTAAGTAGTAATGGATATTTGAATGCTAAGGTACAAGAAGCAGAAGAAACTGAAGACGGATTAATGATTAGACCAATATTACAAATGCCGGATTCTTTTTTTAATAATTTAACTTATGAAGAGAGACAAAGAGGAATAGTTAAATTTGGTAAATATCCTATGGCAAGAGTTGAAGATTGTTATAGAATTTATTTTAATAGTGACCTTGAATTTTATTTGCCAAATGGTAAAAAAATTAAGGCAAAAAAAATTAAAAATACTGATGGTTCTTTTGATGATGTAATAGAATTATCTGGAACTTTATTTAAAGTAGAGGATATAGAATGGTATATAGATTTAAAAAATAAAAAATTAATAAGTGTTAAAGGTTTATTAGCAGGAGTTCCTGTGACAAATATGGATTTGTTTATTGAAAATTATTTATTAAAAGATATTTTAAAAGGAACAGAATATGAAATAAAAGGTGAAAGTGAAAATATGAAAATTAATGAAGAAACTATGAATATAGATTATTATGTAAATATGATTGATGAAATTAGTAAATCTAATTTTGTAGTATTATTAAATGGAAGAAGAGAATATATAGAAAGTATTATAGAAAAATTATCTCCTAATATAATTGTTAATTTAGAAGATTTAACTGATGAAGAAATAATAGGAGAAGAAAAAACACCTTATTGGTTAACTTTAGTTAAAAGATACGATGAATATTATTTATTTTTTGATGGCTTTGATTTAATAGATGATAAGAATAAACTTCATGTAATAAATAAAATTAATAAAAAAGGAGATTATGATGAAAGAAGCGCTCAAATACCATTAGATACTAAAGTTATTCTTTTAAACTCATGTTTTACTAATGTTACATTAAATGAAAAAATAAGAGGGAATTTATCATATATAGAAGTTGACGTTGATTGGCTAAAATGGGCAGTAGAAAATAATATTCATCCATTAATGTATACTTTATATTTATATAGTCGTGAAACTTATTGTGAAAATAAATCAGCAAATAATAGTTATAAAAATAGAACTAAGGATTTAGTTAGAGCATCTAATTTTTTATATAAAAGTTCTAATCCTATTTATGCTATTAATTTTCTTTGGAATTATAGTAGTCGTGAAAAATATAAGAAATTATTAGAGGCAGAGTATATATCACTTGAAGATGTTATAAAAAGAAATTATTCAAATGAATTATTTGAAAGTATGAAAAATGGTAATGATGCATCAAAATATTTAACATTCGCTCATCTACTTGAAGTAGAGTCTAGTGATGTTGAAGTAGTTAGAAACTTTATTATGGAACTTGATAGTTCACTTATTCCATATTTTGATAATTATTTTATAAAAAATGATGAAGAAAAAAGAAAATTAATTGATGAATTAAATAGAACAAATAGTGAGGTTTTTGGAATAAATAAAAGTGATACATATAAACTTACAAAAAAATTAGTTATAAAAAGAGGGAATTAATATGAAAATAGTATTATTAGATGAAAAAAATATAAGAGATAGAAAATATATTAAAGATTGTAACTTAACAGATGTTGCGCGTGTTTATGGAGGTATAATTAATGCTAGTAATTTTGTTAATTTAAATGGGTATTATTTAAAATCATCTAGTATTGAAAAACCTGGCTATGTTGCTTATTATATTAATAGCAATTCTGGCTTACCACAAAAAATAAGATATAATACTTTGAATACAACAAATTATGGCATTAGACCGGTAATAGATGATATAGATAATTTTGATGAAATTACTAAAGATAAATATTTAAACGAAGATGATGAATATGAAGTTGAATATGGATTATATCCTAACAATGTAATATATCCGAAAGAAACCTTAGAAAGATTAAAAAATGAAGGACAACTTAATGTAGTTGGAAATAATTCTTTTTCTGATGTTTTCTTATATAAAGATAAATATTTTGTACAGTCTTACATACCAATTACAGGTGATATTGTATGGTTTGAATTAAAGCCTGTTAAATGGATAGTAGATAATGATAATAAAAGATTAATATCAAAAGAAGTTATTATGTCTGGAGTTAAATTTCATGATTCTATTGATGAACCTATAGATAGCTTTGAGAGTACAGTTATGTATAAATATTTAAATGAAGTAATGCTTAAAGATTTAACTATTTTTATTAGTAGAAATGAAAAAAAGTCAAGAATAAGTGATATATATAACTTAAATTACGATAATTTAAGTAAGAATGATGTGATTATAAGTTTAATATTAAGTAAAGTTCCCGTTTCATTAACTGGAAATGCATTTAAAGAAAAAGAAGATTTATTAAAATCTATAGATCCTAACTATGTTTCATTAAAATCATCAAATTTAGATATTACTAAATTAGGAGAGTTTAGAATAAAGTGTATTAGCGAACCTGATAAACTTCATGTTTTAAATATATGTTTTGATAAACTAAGAGATTGTGATATAGATAATATAAGTAATTATATGTGTGGTGTTAATAACTATACCATGGTAAGTACACTTAGTAGAGGTATTGATGACTATAGATTTGTTAAATTTAAAGTAAAGCCATATATTCCAAATATATTTGAAAATTTAATACGAAAAGATATTCATCCATTGATTTATTCACTAATATTATATTTAGGCGAAGAGAGAATATTGGTTTTATCTAATAGTGAGAAATTAAGTCAAGCATCATCTGTGCTTAAAACAACTGGTAATATTGAAATGTTGAATTATATTTTGGATAAAGAACTTTTAGATATATTGAAACAGTTATCTGAAAAAGAAATAATAACAGTAGATGATGTTATAAATAGAAATTATAGTGACGATGTATTTGAAATGGACCATGAAGAAAAGGCTTTATTAATTCCATACTTAGCTTTAGTTAATGAAAATGATATAGAGGTAGTTAGAAATTTTGTTATAAGGTTAGATTCAACTTTATTAAATATATTTGATTATTTATGGTGTAAAGAAAATTTAGAAAGAAAGAAAATAATAGAAGATTTAGGAAAAACAAATAATATGATTTTAAGTAGGGGGGTTAAATTATGAAATTAACATTATTAGATGAAATGGATAGAGAATATTTAAGTCGCTGTAAAGTAACACATATGGCTTTATTATCGGGGTGTAATTATTGTAAAAATGATAGAAATTATTATGGTCATTATTATTTATATGGACCACTTATTTCTAATGGTATGGCATACTTTAATTTTAATTATGGCAAAATGTTTACTTCTAAAAATATTAGTATTTTTGGTATTAGACCAGTAATAGAAAACATAGAAAACTTTGATGAAATTATTAAAAATAAGTATTTAAACGAAGTAGAATATGGGCTATACCCTGATAGTCTACCTAGTTTTGAAGTTAGAGATAAACTAAATATATTAAAAAGTGAAGGAAAATTAAGTGTAGTTGGTCATAATTCTTTTTCTGATATTTATGAGTATAATGGTGAATTTTATAATCAAATTAAATCCAAAGAATCATGTAGTATTGAACATGATGATGAAATTGAAACAATAGAAGAAAACCAATTAGTATGGGTTAAATTAAATCCAATTAAATGGATAGTTGATAGCAATAATAAAAGATTAATATCAAAAGATATTATTATGTCAGGTATTGAATATGATAACAAAAAGGATAGAATTGTAAATTTTGAAAATACAAATATGTATAGATATCTAAATGAAGTAATGCTTAAAGATTTAATGATTTCTATTAATAAGAGTGAAAAAAAATCAGAAGAAAGTCACATATATAATCTAAATCAAGAAAGTTTAAGTGAAAATGATGTTATTAAAAGTTTAATATTAAGTGGTGTGCCAGTTTCATTAATTGGTGATGCTAATAAAGAAAAAGAAGATATACTAAGAAGTATAGATCCTGATTATATTTCATTGAAAACAGTAAATTTTGATATTTCTATGATGGAAGAGTTTAAAAATAAGTGTGTTAAACAGCCTAATAAAATTCATATTTTAAAGGTTTCTGAGGAATTAGAAATGTATTATGGTCATTTTATTAATCAATATTTAAATCAAATAAATGATTATATGAGTGGTGTTAATAATTTTGCTATAGTTTCTACTTTTAGTAAAGATGTAAATTATGATAATTTTATTAAATTTAAAGTAAAACCATATATTCCAAACATATTTGATAATTTAATAAGAAAGGATATTCATCCATTGATTTACTCACTAATATTATATTTAGGTGAAGATAGAATAAATGCTATAACTACTCAAGAAAAATTAATTCAAGCTTCGTCTGTACTTAAAACCACAGGTAATATTAAAATATTAAATTATATATTGAGCAAAGAACTTGTAGATATACTAGTTCAGTTGTATCAAGAAAGAATAATAACTATAGATGATGTTATAAATAGAAGTTATAATAGTGATATATTTGAAATGAATAAAGAAAAGAAAGCGTTATTAATACCATATCTAGCACAAGTAGATGAAGAAAATATAGAAGTGGTTAGAAATTTTGTAATAAGTTTAGATTTATCTTTATTAAACATATTTGATTATTTATGGTGTAAAGATAATTTAGAAAGAAAGAAAATAATAGAAGATTTGGGAAAAACGAATAATATGGTTTTAAGCAAGGGGGTTTAACTTATGAAATTAACATTGTTGGATTCTGAAAATGAATATGATAAAAAATATATAAATCATTGTGGAGAGACACAAGCAGCAAAAATAAGCGGACTTGGTAGTGATTCAAAAAATGAAAATGATCTTTATTATTTAAAAACAGCGGATGGATATGGAAATGTTATGTGTGCTGATATTCAAGGAATTTGTATAAAAAATAGTAGAGCTGATAAATCAATTGGTATTAGACCAGTAATGGAAGAGATAGAAAATTTTGATGAAATTACTAAAAATAAGTATTTAAATGAAGATGGTGAGTATGAAGTATTGTATGGATTATACCCATACTCTTTACCTAATGAATATATATTTGAAAAATTGACAGAATTGATGGAAGAAAATAAACTCAATAAAGTTGGTAAAAATTCTTTTTCTGATATATACGAATACAAAGGAAAATTTTATATACAAATTAAATCATTTTATGATATTAAAATTGATAATGAAGAAAAAAGAAAAAAAATATCAAAGAATAATATTGTATGGCTTGAATTAAAACCTGTTAAATGGTTAGTTGATGAAGCTGGTAAGAGACTAATATCTAAAGATATTATTATTTCTGGTATTGCCTTTGATAAGATAATTAATGATTATACCCATGAATATCAAGATTACAGAGGTTATTTTGAGATTACAAATATGTATAGATATTTAAATAAAGTAATGCTTAAAGATTTGACTTGTAAAATCACTTATAGAATTGATTATTCTGATATGTATAGGATAAATAATGATCAAATTAATGAAAAAGATGTAATTAAATTTTTAATTTTAAATGGTATATTTGTTGGATTAACTGGTAATGCTTCTATAGAAAAAAATGAAATATTAAGTTCTATTGATCCAAATTATAAGTCTTATGAAAGTTATAATAATTTGCCGGATTTAGCTGATTTTAAAGCAAAATGTATTAATGAAACAGATAAGATGCATATTTTAAATGTAAATTCACAAGCATATTATTATGAACATACAGGTAAAGAGATAGGAAGTCATATAAAAACGATAATAGATTTTATGGGGGATGTAAAGAACTATTGTTTAACATCAACCTTTGACGCAAGAATGAATGAAGATATGTTTATTAACATTGAAGTAAAACGAAATATCCCAACCTTAATAGAAAAATTGAATAGTAAAGAAAAACTACATCCACTAATATATTCTCTAATATTATACTTAGGTGGAGATAGAGTAGAAGCTTTAACTACTCAAAAAAAATTATTAATTGCATCTGTTATGTTAGAAAAAACATGTAATCTTAATTATATAAGACATATTATAGGTGATGAGTTAACGAATGTTATAGAGCAACTAATTAAAGAAAAAACAATATCAATTTATGATATTGTTGATAGAAATTATAAAGATGATATTTTTGATATGAATGATGAAATGAAAGCACTATTAATTCCTTATCTTGCTTTAGTAGATGAAAATCATGTAGAAATAGTTAGAAATTTTATAATAAGATTAGATTCATCTTTAATATACATATTTGATTATTTGTGGTCTTATAATAATCAAGATAGGGAGAAAATAATAGATGAACTTAGCAAGACTAATAATCAGATGACTTTAAGGATAAGGAGGTAACATATGAATTTTAATCCTTTTCATAATATAGAAGAAATTAGTGATAAAGAGTTATTAGAAAAATTATATTCTCTAGATGTAAGTATTCCAATAGTATTAAGTGGAAAAGATGTAGAATTAGAAAAAGCGAATATGATAAATTCATTATGTAACGAGTTAATAGATTTTAAATCTTATTTTGGTACAGCTGAGAAATTAAAACAAAAAATAACAAATGATAATTATGGTGTTTTTAGTGTATTATTAAAAAATTTACAATATGCATCAGATGAGATGATACTAGCTATTTTAGGAATTATTACTTGCGAAGAAACACAACCTGTATTTTGTGTTATAGATATTGATGATATAGATTCAATTGAAAGTAACAAGATAAAAAAGATTTTGGAAAGTTATATAGTAATTAATGTTAAACAGAAAAATATAAAAGAGTGGGTAGTTAATAATTTACATCCTTTCTTATCGTCATTTTATTTATCATTATATTCAAGTAATCCAGATACAACAATATCAAGAAAAAAATGGTTGATTGCAAGTGAAATATTAAGAGAAACTGGAAATATATATTTATTAAAAAATATATTTGGTGAAGATATATATAGTGAGTTATGTAAATATAGATTAAGTTTTAAAAATGTGTATCCAATAGAAAAAATAATAAATAGGGAATATAAAGGAGGATATATTGAATTAATTCAGGTTAACAAAGAATATAGTGTTGATATTAAATCATACATATATTATTTATCATTAGTTGATGTTAAAAACTTAGAAGTAGTTAGAAATTTTGTAATTGAATATGCTCGTGATACTTATAATGAGAGTTTAATTGATTTATTTGATACTTTTTGGATTAAACAGAATGAAAATGAAAAAGTTGAATTAGAAAGATTAAAAGCTACTAACAATATGAATAGAAAATTAAAAATAGTTACATATACTTTTTAAAAAATAATAGTTGGAGGTTTTATAATTGCAAATTATAGATAGAAGACAAATAAAATCAAAATATGTTAGAAATCCTTATAATTTTGAATGTAAAGAAATAGATTTAAGTGATTTTATTAATAACAAAGATAAATGTATAGTTGTAAATGCTAGTATTAATACATTAAGAAATGGTAAACTTAATGGTTTAAATAATGTTGATGTAATTGATTGCACTACAGCTGATATTGTTTATGAAATTATTCAAGGAATCAATAAAAAATCAAAAGAAAATAAAGATGAAATATATGTATTTATAATAAATGTATCAAAATATTCTTTAGATAAATTTTTATTTTTTATTAACAAGTACTCAACAATTTTTCCAAAAAATTCAAGAATAATATTTTGTATAGATAAGATGAGTTTATTTGAAATTGATTATAGTAAATTAAAAGGTATTACTATTTTTGACATGGAATGTAAAAGAAATGATATTGTTAAGTGGGCTATTAGTAGCAATATACATCCAATATTATGTGCATTTATTAGTAACCTAGTTTATTCAAGTAAGATAGATATATTAACTAAAAATAAAATAATGCTTGCAAGTCAAGTATTAGAAGAAACAAATAATATTTATCTTTTAAAACCTATAATTGGTGATGAATTATTTGAAATATTGAAAAAAAATTGTATGAATATTAATACATTGTCACTCGATGATATATTAAATAGAAATTATAATACTGATATAGCAATACCATTACGTACTTATTATGAAATAGCTTATTTATCGCAAGTAGATGAAAAAAATGTTGAAGTAGTAAGAAATTATATTATAGAAAGAAATGGTCATAATAGTTTATTAGAATATTTTGATTTATTATGGTCAAGAAATAATGAAAATAGAAAAGCTATATTAGATGAGTTAAATAAAACAAATAATATGTTATTAAGAAAAAAATAAATAATTAAGGTGGGGGATAAATTTGGATGATAGAATAAAAGTAAGAGTGTGTACTAAAGAAGATTTTTTTAGGGCGATAATGTATATACCTTGGAATAGAGGAAAGGATGTTCTTGCTATACATGGTTCAATTGTTGATGGCGAAAAAAAAGAGATGGAGTTTGTATATAATCCAAATAATAATGAAGAAAAAATAGCTGAGTGTTATAATGTTACTTGTGATTCAAAACCAGAAATAGCAATGAATTTAACGATAAGACCAGTTATAGAAAGCAGATTGTTAGTAGATTATTTAACATATAGTTTGTATGATGGAAACTATCCACTTGAAAATTATAAAAGAGGTAATGAAATAGTAGAATTTGGTATGTATCCTACTGATATATTGATTGGTTATGATGAATTACTTGATATAAGTGGATTATTTGATATTAGCGCTACAAGTAAAGATGGTGATTTATTTTCTTACACATTTAATTATTCAAATTCTTTAAGTGAAGAAAGATTAATAGCATCAAAAGAATGTGAATATAATTCTTTTAGGCTTATTAAATGTAGGATTCATTCATATCCTTTTGGTAAGTTATTTAGAAATAAATTAGATTTAATTAAGGGATTAAATTCTGTTAAATATACTTATAAAGATAAAGAAGAAGTTATATTAAAAGTGTCTCCATTAGAATGGTTTATAGATAGAGAAAATGGAAGACTTATATGTATAAATCCATTAGTTTGTGGAGTTAGTACATTAAATTATTCTATTGAAGATAAAAATCATGTACTAAATAGATATTTAAATGAAATGTTTTTAAGAGATTTAACGCAAGGTATTGATTTGGATAAAATGTTAAGTGCGGTATATAATAAAGAAGAAATAGATAGTAAAATAAGTAGATTGCCAAAGAATTTGTCTGAAGATGATTATAAAAAAATTAGAAGTATTGGAATCGATGATTTTTTAGCGTTAGAAGAGATGAAACATAAAAAAACAAAATATATTGATGATCCTTTTAAAATAAATGTGAGCGAAGAAAATATTGATAGTTGTGTTGATAGAGATATTCCTATTTTATATTTTTCGTCAAATTATGATAGTCTTTTGAGAAATTTGTCTAATAAATATAAAAATGTAAGAATATATCAATTTAAAAAAGAAGAAATTAAAATGCCTTTTGAAAATGAAGAAATATTTATTTTTATAGTTTATCTAGATTCAAATAATATCAATGATATCAAAGAATGTTTAAGGTTTATCTCTTCAAAAAATAAGCCAAGTAATGTAAGAATGATAATGGTTAATCCTTGTGAAAGTATAATATTTTCACAAGATATTATAGGGTTACTTGATTCTATTAGTATTTTTAGAACAAAAGATAATTTTGATTTACTTAGATATACTATTAAAAATAATGTTCATCCACTACTATGTGCACTAATATATATAGTTGGCGATTCATTATGCGCTGATATAGTTAAAGAAAAAGAGTTATGGCTTCTTGCTAGTAATATTTTATATAGAACTAATAATATTAATTTATTAAGGGGAATACTAGGAAATAATCTTATTGATATTCTACAAGCAAAATATAATAATAAATTTTATATTTCTCTTCATGATGTTATAAATAGAAATTACAATATTAGCGATATAGAAAAAATAGAAAATAAATATATAGAAGTATCATATTTATCACAGGTAGATGAAAGCAATATTGAAGTAGTAAGAAATTTTGTTGTGCAAATGTCTTTTGAATTATTAGAATATTTTGATTTATTATGGTCAAGAAATAATGAAAATAGAAAAGCTATATTAGATGAGTTAAATAGAACAAATAATATGATTTTAAAAAAGTGATTAAAAAATCATAAAACACTTTACAAACCATAGAATTTATGGTATAGTTAAACACGTTGAAGTGACCAAAGACAGTAAGTATACAAGTAAATCTTACCGAGGAAACAATTTTATAATGACGATTATATTATAGTTTCCTTGCCTTAGGAAACTTTTTATTTAGTGAAAGGAGACACTATATGGCAAGCAAAGAGATTCTTAAACAAAAAGAAGGTATTGTTAAAGAAATTACTGATAGATTAGACAATGCTAAAGTATTCTTGCTATTAAACTATCAAGGTCTTACAGTTAGTGAAATAGCAGAATTAAGAGAAGGTTTAAGAAATGTAAATTCTGATATAAAAGTTTATAAAAATACTCTTATGAATATTGCTTTAAAGAATAAGGATATTAAATTAAACGATTATATGCAAGGACCAAATGCTTATCTTTTTGCAGATTCTATTATAGAGCCTATTAAAGTAGTTAGTAAGTTTGCTAAAGAACATCCTGCTTTAGAAATTAGAGTTGGATATATTGATAATGAAGTAGTTGATACTAAAGTTATTAATGAATATGCAACTATTCCAAGTATGGAAGGATTACTTACTATGTTTGCAGGTGGCTTAATGGAACATGTAAGAAATTTAAGTATAGGATTAAATTTATATGCTGAAAAGTTAGAAGAAGGAGGAAATAACTAATGGCAAAAATTGAAAACAAAGATATTATCGAAGCTTTAAAAGAAAAAACTATTCTTGAAGTTAAAGAATTAGTTGATATGATG
>JBJEED010000005.1:0-4641 GCA_051872765.1 Bacilli bacterium
CCACGAGATTGATTCCATCTCTTAATTACACCTTGGAAACCTTTACCTTTTGATATACCAGTTACATCAACAGTGTCTCCGCTTTTAAATACATCAGCTTCGATTACTTGTCCAAGTGTATAAGAAGCAGTATCAACTCCTCTTATTTCTTTTAAGAAGCGCTTAGGTGATGTATTTGCTTTTTTTGCATGTCCTTTTTCAGGATTATTAGATACTTTTTCTTTTTTATCAAAAGCACCTAATTGAATAGCCTCATACCCATCTTTTTCAGTAGCTTTAATTTGAGTTACAACATTTGGCTCAACTTCTACTACTGTAACAGGTATTAATTTTCCGTTAGTTGTGAATACTTCAGTCATTCCAACTTTACGTCCTAAGATTCCTTTCATTTTTCCTCCTCTAATTATTATTACTTTTTGATTTCAATATCTACACCACTAGGTAAATCCATGTGTACTAACGCATCAATTGTTTCCTTTGTTGGATTTTCGATATCGATTAATCTTTTGTGTGTTCTAATCTCGAATTGTTCACGAGCATCTTTATATTTGTGAACAGCTCTTAATATAGTGATCTTTTCGATCTCAGTTGGTAGTGGTACAGGACCACTAACTAATCCACCAGTTCTTTTAACAGTCTCAACAATTTTAGCTGCTGCTTGATCAATACTTCTATGATCAAAAGATTTTAGTCTGATTCTAATTTTGTCTTTAGACATATTAATTCCTCCTTCGCCTATAATTTTTTATAGACTTGCTCAATGTGAATTACCTGATATTTAATTAGGAATTTAATTCAACCTAACCTGGTGTATCAGCAACTTCACACATCATTGCCAGTCGTTTCCCATACATTATAGTGCAAAATAAAAGGAAAATCAAGCATTTTTTGCGATTTTCCCTTACTTTTACAATTAAACACTCGGAGTAGAAACATTTGTATTTTCTTTTACTTCTTCAATTTTGTTATTATTTTCACTTGCAACAGGTTTTTGAGGAGAAAGTTGTCCAGATTGCAATTTAATTTTTAATGCACCTATTATTTTTAAAATTTCTGCTTTATTTTCATCAGACATAAATGATATTTTCTTCATAAGTTTTTGTTGTTCTTCTAAAGAACTAAATAAAGCGACTAATTGTTGAGGAGTTAACTCATTTAAGTATGCATCAACCATATTAACAATTTCTTTTTCAATTGCATCTCTTATCATTTTTTCATATTCACTAGCAGCACTGTCTGCTATATTGCCTGGCAATCTATTTAATGCTAACTTCTTAACTACAAATAATGACTCATAAGTTATTTTATCTGTAATTGTTATCAATTTTTGAATCTCATCGGGTTCTAATTCAATTATATTTATAGCTTCATCAACATTAGCAATATTAATATCTTTATCATAAGTTATATCTAAAGTACAATCCAAAGTACAAAATGGTTTACCATTATCATCATCATAGAATTTAAAATCTAATGTATTACCAGTCATTTTATTAGTATCTTCAGATTCAATTCTTGTATAATCAAAATGTACAATTAGATATCCTGTTTGAACATCAAGAGTACCAACTCCATTTAATACGCCATGATATGTATCATATTCTACTTCAACATCTAATACTTCAAATCCTTTATCTAATATTTTAATATCTATGTAGTAAAAACCATTTAATGAATTTAATTCAAAATAATAATTTCCAACAGTTACATCAAAACCAATTAATTGAGTATTAGCAAGATTCATATATAAGTTAACTTCAATATTATCTGTTATAACATCTCTATCGTTTATTTGTTGTAACATAACTGTAGCTTCTTCTTCAGTTATTGCAAATACATTAGCCCACTTTTTTATAAATTCATCACTTTTTAATAAATTACCAAATCCTGCATAATAAATATCAGATATTGCTTTATTATCTAATTTAACATGTGCCTTTATTGCAATCGCAGTTTGATTATTTATCTTTTTGGTAGCTATCTTCCTTGATAATTGATCTTCTTGAATAATGTCTAATACTTGATTTTTCATTTCTTCAAAAACATCTAATGCATCTTCAATTCTCTTATAATTTAAAGAAAGCTTGTCTTCTAAATTATTAGAACTTTGATATTTAGCAATTCTATCTCCTACTTCTATATAAAATTTATTATCGATACTATCAATCGCTAAATTAATATTTTCAGGGTATTTCATATCAGTAGTTTCTTTAACATCAGATTCTATAGTAACTCCTAAATTAAGATTTTTTAAGTCAGCTTCAACTGTTGCATTAACAATTAAATTATTTAAAAATGCGATGTCTGATACTCCTTCATACTCACGACCAGCTGTACGAAGCTTACCCTTTAAATCAATCTCCATGGTATCATTTTGTGGATTAGTTATTCCAGATGCAACACTCTTAATATTTTCAAATATATCGTTAATGGCTTCATCTAATACTCTGGTAGGAGTTATATAAAAGAAATAATAAGCAAAAGCTATAAAAATTAGTATTATTCCAATTATTACGGCTGTATATGGAAATTCTTTTTTGTTGGTTTCCCCACCTTTATTTTCTTCATTATTATTGCTATTATTTGCTTGCTCTGTTTGCACAGGAGTAACAGGTACTTCTTGTGAAGGTGCTGGTGGTGATGGAACAGTCGCTTGAGCAGTCTCTAATACGGAAGATGTTTGTGCTGGTTGTACTACTGTTGATGGTTGCTCTAAAGTAGTTGGCACTTGAGTTGTATTTGCTACACCATTAGTATTACCGACTACTGGATTATTATTTGTATCATTCATTCCAATCCCTACTTTCTTCTATTATATAGTTTAACACATATTTTTAATTGTGTAAATCTTTAATTTTGTTTTATCAAATAAAAAATACACAATTTTTCTTTGTGTATTTACTCCTTTATTATTAAACTCTCCCCCGTCATTTCTTTTGGCTTACTTATTTCAAAAACATCAATGACAGTTGGTATAACATCTTTTAATGAACCACTCTTTTTCAATTTATAGTTACTATTACAAATTACAAATGGAACTTTATTAGAAGTATGTGACGTTATTACTTTTCCATTTTCATCTTTCATACATTCGATATTACCATGATCAGATGTAATAACTACTTCATAAAAATTCTCATTTGCTTTTTCAAGTATTTTACCTAAACATATATCACAAGCCTCTAAAGCTCTAAGAGTTGCTGGTATATTGCCAGTATGTCCTACTGCATCTGGATTTGCAAAATTAACTAAAATAAAATCAAAATCATCATCTATAGTATTTAATACAGCAGTTGTAACTTTAGCTATACTCATATCAGGTTTCATATCATATCTAGCAACATTTGGAGAAGGTACCAATATTTTATATAAATTTTTATCAGAAAACTCCTCTGCTCCATCAAAGAAATAAGTAACGTGGGGATATTTTACAGCTTCAGCTATTCTTGCTTGCTTAAATTCAAGACCCGCTAGATATTTTCCAAATGTATTAGATATTATTTCATTTGTATAAATACCTTGTATTTTTTCATTAGTACTATATAATGCAGCATATTTAACATTTTTTAATGTTTTAACACTAAACATATTAAAATTATCTTCAACCAAAGAGGAAATAAGTTTATCCATTCTTTCACATCTAAAATCTACAAATAAAACACCATCATTATCTTTAATATTACTTCCTTTAGTTATTATACTTGGATTTATATATTCATCAGTAATATTATTTTTATAATGAAGTTCCAAACATCTAGCATAATCTGACATATTATTTCCTTTATTATATACTAAAGCATCATATACTTTTTTAACTCTATCATAACCATTTTCACTATCTATAGCATAATATCTACCAGATATAGTTCCTACTATTCCTAATTGTAATTTATTTGCTTTTTCCATAAATGAATTAATATGTTCTAAAGCAGATATATTACTATCCATTCCATCTGTTATAAAATGAAATATAACATTCTTTACTTTTTTTATTTTAGCAAGTGCTAAAGTTGCATAAAAGTGATCAATACTTGAATGATTTCCTGCATCAGATATCATACCAATTAAATGTAATGTTGAATCATTACTATTTACGTGATCAATTAAATCTAATAGATTATCATTTTCAAAGAAACTTTTATCTTTTATACTATCATTTATTATAGTATATGGTTGCTTGACAGTTCTACCAGCTCCAATAGTAATATGTCCAACTTCACTATTTCCACTTACTCCAGATGGTAATCCAACTTCTTCTCCACTCGTTTCTAATTCACTAACTGAATAAGTAGATAGTATGTTAGTAATGTTAGGTAATGTTGCCATTTTAATAGCATTACCATTTTCACTATCTCTTAAACCAAATCCATCTAATATTAATAATATTACTTTTTTCATAATTCACCTGTTACAATTGTAACACAAGTAAAAAAAATATAAAAGAAAAAGATATTAAATGAAATTACATGCTATTAAATTTTGAATATATATTATTTATTTTAAAATAGCAATTTCACCATAAAAATTTATTAATAAATATAAGAATCAATATAAACTTAAACAATTAGAATAAGTTTCACTTATAAAATTAAATAAAAATCCACGTCTAAAGGCGTGGTTTTTCTCTAAAGCCTATAAGGC
>JBJEED010000006.1:0-23731 GCA_051872765.1 Bacilli bacterium
CAGGAGGTCTTGTATGCTCTTGCCTCGGCATTCGATTGATATTAGGATATGCTAGTTAATATAATAACTAGTTTTTTTATGCACAGATTTTTAATTAAATAAATAAATCTATATAATGCTATGTAAGGAGGACATTATGGAAGAAATAATATATAAGATTCAAACTAATAAAATTAAATGTAAAAAATGTGGAGATATAATTGAATCTACACATAGGCATGATTTTAAAATGTGTAGTTGTGAATCCGTAGGTGTAGATGGTGGAAAAGATTATTTAAGAAGAATAGGAAAAGAAGAAGACTATGAGGATTTATCATTTGTAAGAAAATTAGCTAAAATTACAACTAATGGGTACAAGGTTATTAAATCAAAAATAAAACAAACTGAAGTGCTATCACAAAAAGATATTAAGTGTCCTATATGTAACTCTAATAGAATTGCGTTAATGAAGGGTAATGGAGAAGAAATAATTGGTTGTGATATTATTGCAATTATTTGTCATGATTGTGAAAAAATATTTGAATTCTCTGATATTAAATATAAGAATGTAAGTGATAATGATGAAAAAATTTAACTCACCAATATATACAGAGGGGAAATTTGGTAAAGGATTTAGGGAAATAGTTGATACGGATAATGAGTTTTTATATTCGTATGGAGTATATCCGACAAAGATCAAAAGAGAGGACTTGCCAGAAGATTATATTAAAATTCATAGCAGAACAATATGGTATATGCATGGTTATGTAAAAACATCTAATGTAGTTGATGTTGATTATCAAGCATTAAAAATCAATCATTTATTTAAAGATGATTATTTATATATTTCTTATAAGAATAAGTTATCTTATAGTGATGATGGATATGGATTCATTAAAATAAATAATTATGATATTCGTATTTGTGGAAATTCTATTATTCCAGTTTTATTAGGAATTGAAAAGCACTCTAATATAGATACTACAAAAGTTAGAGAAAAAATAATAGACAAGTTTAACTGGTGGAAAGAAAAATATCCAGAAGATTATAATAGATTTTTTAAAGACAATGAAGATATCTTTGAAAAATATAAATAGGGAAAGAGGTGTTATTTATGACATATAAAGTATTACTTAATGCTGGATATAAAGAATGCGAAGTACCAATTGTGGAACAATATGCAAATAGATTCTTTCAAAAAAAGATAAAAGATGATAAAGGTATAAAATATTACATAGATGTATATGAATATGAAATAAGCGATGAATATAATTATGAATTTAAATTAATCACTCAGAAAGATAAATTTTGGGTGAGAACAACAATATATGCAATTGATAATATGACTCTTGAAGAAATAGAAAAAGAGATGGAAGATATGTGGAAAAATTGTAAATTCAACTATTATGAATTATATAATGATAATTAATAGGAGGTAATAAGATTATTTACTTTATATCCGATACACATTTCTTTCATAATATGTAATTAAGTATTGCACCTTATATAGGTGTTTTTTATTGCCCAAAATTAGGAAGGAGGATAAAGATGAAGACAAATAAAGTAGAGGATATTGATATTTCATTAATTGATGTTTTTGAAAATCATCCTTTCAAAGTTGTTGAAGATATTAGTTTTTTAGAATTAAAACAAAGTATCAAAAACAATGGACTATTAAATCCAGTGATAGTAAGAAAAAAAGATGATGATAGATATGAAATGATATCTGGTCATAGAAGATTACTTGCTATGAAACAAAATGGAGATAAAACTATTCAAGCTATAGTTAAAGAACTTAGCAAAGATCAAGCAATTATAGATATGGTTGATTCTAACTTGCAAAGAGAACTAATATTGCCATCTGAAAAAGCTTTTGCATACAAAATGAAACTAGAAGCAATGAAACATCAAGGAAAGAAAGTTGATACTTTAGACCCTGAGGGTCCAAAGTTAAATTCTACTGAAAAGATTGGATTAGAGTTTGGTGCAAGTGCTACTAATGTTAAAAGATATATTAGGTTAACTTACTTGATTCCAGAACTGTTGGATTATGTTGATAAAACAGCCATCAATAAGAATGAAATATTAACAATTGGAATTAAGCCAGCTGTAGAATTATCTTTTTTATCAAAGGATAGTCAACAATTAGTAGCAGATGCTATTGACTATAATCAAGCAACTCCTTCATATGCTCAAGCTATGCAAATTAGAAAGTTAGAAGAAAATGGTGAGCTTACTGATGATTTACTTGATGAAATATTAAGTGAAGAAAAAGGAAATCAACATGAGCAAATATCTTTTAATCGTAAAAAGATTGAACAAGTTTTACCACAAGAACTTTTAAGGAAAGATAAAAGATACATTGAACAGTATATTATAAAAGCTTTAGAAAACTATTCTAAAGAAAAAAATATTGAAAGGGGTGATGCATATGATTTAGATGCGTAGCACCTTAGAATAATTGATTTATTATTTCTATAATTAATGTAAGAGGTGAACAGTATGAAGAAAATGATTTTAATTTTATTCATTCTAACATTAACATCTACAAATTTATTATATTATCAGCAAAATACAGAAATTAAAGATATTAGTAATATTGATAGTATTAAGGAGGAGATAGATGATGAACCTATTACAGAAATTATTAAAGTTCCTTTTGATATTAATGAAATTAACAATAGTAATGTTTCTAACAGTGATAAAGATGATATGGAGAACAATACTACTAGTAACATTGATGTCATAAGTAATAATGAAAAAGTAGAAGTAAAAGTAGAGCCAAAAGTAGAACAATCACAACCTACCCAACCTGAACAAATTAAAACTGAACCTACAATATGGGAAAGTTTAGGAATAAGTGAATATGATTACTATCATTCACCAATGTGGGACTGGACAAGAGTTGATTATTCAATAGAAAAATATGGAAGTTCTGAGCTAGCCCATCAAGCTTGTATTGATGCTGGAAATAATTTAGAAAATATAATTAGCTTTTCTTGTACTACTATTAATAGTTATTCTGGTGCTTATTTAGGTGATATGCTCAGAATTAAAAATTAGGAAAGGAAAATAGTATGAAATCAAAAATATTTAAGTGTGCTACGATGAGCATACTTTTTTTATTAGCAATTTTTTGTACTCAAAAAGTAAATGCTGAAACATACACAGGTCAAGCAATTTGGCCAAGTGAATATATCAGCAATATTTATATTAAAAAAGTTAAACCAGATGGTTATACTAAATATCAACAAGCAAGATTCATTAGAAGAAGTGAAGATAATGCTTTTGTATATTGTATGCAACCATATGCTGATATAGATAATAATTTACCTTATTATGAAGTAATAAGAGAAGATTATGCTAGAGTATTGGGTTTTACTGAAGCTCAATGGGAAAGAATTTCATTGTTAGCATATTATGGTTATCAATATAATGATAATGGATATAATCATAGTGATACAAAATGGTATGCAATAACTCAAGTTATGATTTGGAGAACTACTAATCCAGAATCAGATATTTACTTTACTGATACTTTAAATGGTAGTAGAACTTCAAAATTTGATAGTGAAATAGCTGAACTTGAAAGATTAGTTGCTAATCACTATAAAACACCTAGCTTAAAAAGTGATATAGTTTTACCAATTGGTAGTTCTACAACAATATCAGATACTAATGGAATACTAAGTAATTTTAGAGTATCATCTACTTCTAATGTTAATGCATCTATAAGTGGAAATAATTTAACAATTGCTGCTACCGGAATAGGAACTGGAAGTATTACATTAGAAAAGAAAGCTAGTAAATATGAAATACCACCAATAGTATATTTTAGTGATCATTCACAAAATGTATTTAGAGTTGGTAATTATGATCCAGTATATAGTAAATTAACTTTAAAGATAGTTGGTGGAAAGGTTACACCAGTTAAGACTGATATAGAAACTAGAACAAATAAACCACAAGGGGAGGCATCTCTTGGTGGAGCTGTTTATGGAATATATAAAGAAGATGGTACTAAAGTAGGAACTGTTACTACAAAAGAAGATGGAAAAAATACATCTGATTATTTACCTGCTCTAGGAAGATTCTATTTATTAGAGGAAACTCCATCAGAAGGGTATATGTTAGATAGCACAAAATATTATTTTGAAGTTACTGAATCTAATCTTAATCCAGAAGTTAAAGTTTTTGAACAAGTAATCAAAAGAGATTTTGAATTTACTAAAGTATATGCAAGTGATGAAACTAAAATAATGATTCCAGAAGTTGGAGTAAAATTTGCTGTATATAATAATAAAGCTGAACTTGTTGATGAAGTAACAACTGATTCACAAGGAGTATTTAGATTTACTTTACCATATGGAAGTTATACAGTTAAACAACTTACTGCAACACCAGGTCATGAAAAAATATCTGATTTTATGATTCAAGTTAAAACAACTGGAGAAGTTGTAAAGAAAGTTATTTCAAATGCTGAGATAACTGCAAAGTTAAGAGTAGTTAAAATAGATGCTGAATCTGGTGATGTTATTGCTAGAAGTGGTATTAAATTTAAAATATTTGATGTTACTAACAATGAATATGTATGCCAAACAATAACATATCCAACTAGAACAACTTATTGTGAATTTGAAACTGATAAGAACGGAGAGTTTACAACACCATATCCTTTATCAACAGGAACATATTATCTTGAAGAAATAGATCAAGTTGTTGAGGGTTATTTATGGAATAGTAAATCTCATGAATTTACTATAGATGAAAATTCAGAATTAAGAGCTGATTCGGAATATGGAATTATATTTGATACTGTTTTTGGAAATCAACCAGTAAAAGGTGAAATACAAATAAAGAAAACAGGAGAAGTTGCAACTTTAACTGAAAATGGATTTGAGTTTACTGCTGATTCATTGGAAGGTGTTAAATTCGGATTATATGCTTCAGAAGACATTATTTGGAATGAAAAAGTAGTAATTACTAAAGACACATTAGTAGCTGAAGGCATTACAGATGAAGAAGGAAATTTAGTGTTTACTGGATTATACTTAGGGAAGTATTACATTCAAGAAATTGAAACATTAGATAATTATGTTTTAGATGAAAATAAATATGAAATTGAACTAGTATATAAAGATCAATATACTCCAGTAATTGTTTATTCAGAAGCAATATTAAATATATTAAAAACTGGTAAATTAGAATTTACTAAAACTGATATTTCAGAATCTAAAACTTTACCAAATACATTAATTGAAATATATACTGAAGATGATGAATTAGTATTTAGTGGTAGGACAGATTCAGAAGGAAAAGTTACTATAGATAGATTACCACAAGGGAAATACTATATTTTAGAAAAGGAAGCTCCTATTGGATATAAGCTAAATGAAGAAAAAATGTATTTTGAAATTTTAGAAAATGGTGAAATAATCAAAGCAACTATGAAAGATGAAGATATAACTGGTACTTTAGAATTTACAAAGGTAGATTTTTCTACAGATGAAGCACTACCAAATACATTAATAGAAATATATACTGAAAACGATGAATTAGTATTTAGTGGTAGGACTGATGAAAACGGAATGATCACAATTGAAGGATTAAAATATGGAAGATACTATATATTAGAAAAAGAAGCTCCAGAAGGTTATGAATTAAATACAGATAAAATGTGGTTTGAAATAACTGAAGATGGTGAAATAATTAAGGCAAATATGAAAGATAACAAAATTGTTGAAGTTCCAAATACTGATGTAACAGATTATAAAGAACTTTTAATAAGTGGAATAACTTTAATGATTCTTGGTATAGGAGTAATCATCTATGGAAAAAAGAAAAATAAAAAGTAAGAGCTGGTTAATAGTAATCGGCTCTTTACTATTTTTAATAGGTATTTCTTTTATTGTGTATGATTATTATTCTAATAAATCTTTAAACAATTTAGAAGAGAAAGCATTAGAAGACTTTTATAATGAAGAAATAATAATAGATGAAGAATCTACTGATGATACCCAAGAAAATATAGAGGTAAAAGAGCAAGCTAAAATTAATTATATTGCTGTACTTAAAATCCCTAAAATTAATTTAGAAAGAGGTTTGGTAGCTCCAAATAGTTATTTAAACAATGTTAATTATAATGTCCAAATTTTAAAAGATTCTTCTATGCCTGATGTAAATAAAGGAAATCTTATTTTAGCTGGCCATTCTGGAAATTCAAGAATATCTTATTTTAGAAACTTAGATAAATTATTTTTAGGTGATAATGTTTATATTATTTATAATAATGAAACATATCAGTATAAAATAGTAGATATATATGATATTGAAAAAACTGGCTCAGCTGAAATCATTAGAAATAAAAATAAAACAACACTTACATTAATAACTTGTAGGCATAATACAAAAAAACAAATAGTAATAATATGTGAACTACAGTAATACAAAATATCGCAAGTTTATCAAAAAAAATTAATGTAAATATAATGTTTACATGGAGGTGTTAAACTGAATGATAAGACATGATGCAGAAGATATATCAAATGAGGTATTTGATACTATTGTTGATCCAGTAAATTGTGTTCTTAGAGAATACATAAAAACTAATATAATAAATGATTTTGTTGCATTTGATATAGCAACAACTTATAAAATGGATGCTATGTGGGATCAACCATTAAATATTCAAATTCAATCGGCATCTAATGATCTTGCTGAACTTGTATATAAAGAAGATTGTAATAAGAAAGAAATCATAAATATTCTAAAAGAAAAATACAAGTTACTTGTTGTAAGTGAGTCACCAATTGAGATAAAAGAAATCAAGGACTAGAAATAGTTCTTTTTTGATGGAAGGAGATCGTATGAGTAAAACAATTAGAGATTTTCAAATATATGGTGTTACAGGTTATACGGTAATGCCAAATTATTTTTTAAATGATACTAACTTATCAAATCAAGCAAAAGGTCTTCTTGCATTTATGTTAAGTGTTCCAGATGATTGGGATTATTCAGTAATGGGATTAGTTACTAGATCAAGAGATGGTAGAGTATCTATAAAAAATACTTTAGAAGAGTTAAAACAGGCTCAATATGTAACTGTAGAACCTTATAGAGATGAAAAAGGACATTTTAGGTATAAATATTCGGTTTATTATTTACCATATCCAAAATGGCTTGAAATGAATAATTTAACCGATAGCATGTTTCCTGCATCGGTAAATCCGGCATCGGTTAATATGACACAAATAAAGAATAATAATAAAAAAGATAAAATAGATAAAACACAAGACCTTTCTAAATCTTGTGAAGAAATTAAACATAGCATTTTGACTAAAGAATTAATTAGAAGGAACTACATAGATGAAAATGATAGTAGTTCTTTTTTGTTTGATGATTTATTTAATCAACTAATTAATGAAGGATATCAATATAAAGATTTATTAATAATGTCTAATTATGTTGTATCTAGAATCAAAGAAAGAAACTTTAAAGATGAGAATGACAATGATATTCAAAATAAATATGGTTATTTTAAAAATTCATTAATTTCTAATATTAATAAGTTTGAAAACATTCCTGAAAATATATATTCGGATGATGATTACTTTGATTATGATTGGTTAAATGATGACGATGATAAGGAGGAAGACTTTGGATTATGAATAAATTAGAAGAAATAAAATTAATGGAGATTGATGCTCTAAGTGAGTTTCAAGATCATATAGGTTTAGTTTTATCAGATATGGATGATTATTTAGAATATCTAGATAAAAAAGAATTTAAGAACTTTAAAAAGTGTTATAACTACTTAACTATACTTTGGGAAAAAATCGAAGACACAATAGTTAAACTTTGTGATGCTGATGAAAGAAATAAGTAGTTTAAAGCATTTAAGGAGGTGGTATATATGATTTATTTTCATTCAGTTATAGTCTGCTGAATTAAATAAATAGACTAAATATTAAGAAAGGAGAATATTATGTTGAATCAAGTAGTGGTTGTTGGAAGAATTGTTAAAGATCCAACTGTAGAAAAAACAGAAAGTGGAAAAGAAAGATCTTTTATTACTCTAGCAGTTCCAAGAAGTTATAAAAATGAAAACGGAGAATATGAGACAGATTTTGTCGATTGTGTTCTTTGGGGTGGAGTTGCTTCTAATACTGCTGAATATTGCAAAAAAGGTGATATGGTTGGAGTAAAAGGAAGAGTTGAAACTAACACTTATGAAACTGAAGATGGTGAAAAGAAAAAGTCAACTCAAATAGTAGCTGAAAAAGTAACTTTTTTATCATCTAAAGTAAAAGATGAAGACATAGAAAAATCTGAAGAAGATTTAGGTATGTAAATATGAAAAGAAGAGCAAAGAAAAAGAGTTAATGCCTGTCAGCAAATAACTCATATAGTTATTTTAACACACCTTCTTTGCTTTTTCTTAAATTTTTTAAGGAGGAGAAAGTATATGAATAATTTGGTTAATTTATTGAAAATAGAACACCTTGAAGGTGGAGGATATAATGTAGATTCTATCATTAAAGCTATTCAAACATTTTCAACATGGGCATTAAGAGTAGGAATTGCGGCTGCTGGGGTTTCACTTATTGTTGGATTTATTCTGTATGCTGTTGTAGATGTTGATCAAAAACCAAGAATAAAACAAAGAATAATTCAAACAATGTTTGGTATAGTTGGAATTATTCTAGCTATTTCAATTGTTAATCTAATCATTGATTTATTCTAGGAGGTGAAATAGATGTTATTAAAAGCATTAGATTTATTAAGAAAATTAGGATGGGGATTAATACATTTTATATATTCTTTAATAGATTCCTTATTTGATATATTAAAAGGGTTAAATGCTTTTGATATTATTAATTCCGTTTCTGGTGATAATAATTTTGTAACATTCCAAAAAGGTGTAATAGCTATTGCAGTTACTCTTTTAGGATTATTTGCAATTACCAGATTTGTTAAAAAAATTATTGATCCAGATGAAGGTTTGAGTTCAGAAGGAATAGTTAAAGAAATCGCTAAATGTGGTGTACTTATTATTTTAAGTACATTTTTATTTGTTCAAGCATCTACATTTTCTATAAAACTTGCTGGATATACAGCTAACATCTTTTCAAATAATAATGTAACAATATCAGATTCTATGCTTACTATGTTTATTGATTATTCAGATGGATATATGGATTCGGATGAATTCAAGAAAGAAGATATTGCTAAGAATGTATCAAATGGTAATTTTGATGGGAAACAAATGTATAATGATAAGTATGTAACATCATCTCATTGGATAAGACCAGATGAAAAAGATTATAAATATAAAATTAATTGGATAATGTCGGTAATTGTTGGAGGATTTTTTCTATATTCATTATTCTTTTGTGGAATGATGTTAGCTAGAAGACAAATTGAATTTTTATTCTTATTTGTAATTAGTCCTATTATATTTGCTACATCTGTAGGAAATAAAGAAAGAAGACAAGCAGTAGTTCAACAATTAGTGTCATTAATGCTTCAAGGGGCAGTAATAATGTTAATTATATCCTTAACAGCAATTATTATGGGTCAAATTAATGAGACAACATTTTTCAGTAATACATTTAAAGATATTGTTATTAAGTCAATAATGTATATTGGTTGTGGCTCATTTTTGTTAACTGGTTCACAAGTAGTAAATAGATTCATTGGCGGTAATGTATCAGCAAATTCTGGCAGAGAACAATTAATGGCAATGATGGGATTTGGCCAAGGAATGAGTGCCGTTGCAACAACTGGAGTCATGGGAACAGTAGGAGCTGGATTACTAGGTGCAGGCGCTATTGTTAAAGGTGGTTCTAAGGTTGCAAGTGATGGTAATACAGCTATGGGTAAAGTTGGACAAGCAATATCAAATTTTGGCTCTAAAGTAAGTGGTAATTCTAATTTTGGAACTGGTGATATTGGTAGTAACTTAAAAATTGTTGGTGATTACATGCAAGCTTCATCTACTGTTAGATCTATGAATAATAATGGTGGAGGAAAACTTTCAAGATTCGGTTCTGGAATGATGAATGCAGGAAAAAATTCTATGGCTTCAGCAATATCAAATGTAATTCCAACTAGAACAATGTATAGAAGAAGATATAGAGGGAGAGATGAATAAATGTATATAACAGTAACAAGTATTAAAAGAACATTAGGAAAATATGTAGAGATGAAAGACTTATACATAGGGTTACCTATGTTATTTTCTTTTTTGCTAATATTTTCTTTTACTAATCATAAGATTGCTTCACTTATATATTTAACAATATGTTTTTTTCTTATGTTACCTATTAGAGTATCTAAAAAGAACAGAATGTATAAAGTAGTTATTCTTATGATTAAATATTTATTTAACTGTAGAGAGTATACCTACAGTAAGATTGGAGATGATGTATATTGGAAAGAAAAACTAAAGATGAAAAAAATTTAAATAGAGCTAGAAAAATAGATTCTAAAAATAATAGAAAGTATTCATCTAGAGGTCAAATGAAAAGAAGAATTAAAAATTCTAAAGTAATGACTAATGTTAAAGAAATAGGAGATGACGGATTAATTTATTTAAAGTCTGGAGAAGTTGCTACTTTAATTGAAGTAAAAGCAATAGATTTGTCTTTAACAAGTAATCATGAAAAAAATTTATTCTTTTCTATGTTAAAAGCTTTATATCAAATTCCAAATTTGAATATGAAGTGTTATAAGTTAAATGAAAAACTAAATTTAAATGCTAATAAAGTAAATTTAGATAAAAAAATTGAAAAGTATGATAATGATGAAAATAAAAAACTTTTATTAGAGGAGTCTAGAAAATTAATAGATGATCTTGAAGAAAAAAATTTTACTGTATCAAGTATTTATTATTGGGTATTAATTGCTAAAGACACAGCTATGTTAAATAAACAGTTAGATGAAATAGAAGAGATTACTTTAAATATTATCCCAAGGATTTATATTGAAAGTATAACTAATAAACTTGAAATCTATAAGTTTTTATCAAATCTTTATCTAACAACTAATTCACTAGATGAATTAGTATGGGGAGATTTACCAAGTTTAGTAAGTCCTATGAATGTATCAGAAAAAATAGATAAAATAAAATTAGATGAAAAAGAAGTACAATTATTAACTGTTAAGAATGTTCCTCCATTTGTTAGTGAATTATTTTTTGAAGAAATTTTTAATTATCCGGATGTAAGAGCTTCTATTGGTATTCAAGAGTGCATTACTCAAGAAGAACTTATTAGATGGGTAAATTCACAATACCAGTTTTTGCTAACTGATAGAAATACTACAAAGAAGTTAAGTGATGCAACAGAACTTGATACTCAAAAGGAAAACTTTCAAGCATTAATGCAAGATATTAAAAATGGTGATGAAAAAATTAAAGAAATATCATTAATATTGATAGTAGAAGGAGATAAGAAACATAGAGATGAAGTAATTAGAGATTTAAGAAGAATAGCTGATACTTATCAAATTAAGTTAGATATTCCAAGATTAAGACAAATGGAAGCATGGCAAAGTTATGATATATCAACTAAAACTTTTGAAGACTATTGTTTTTATTTGCCAACACTAACATTGAGTGCTGGGTTTCCATTTACTAAAACATATTTTAATGATCCAAATGGATACATGTTTGGTGTAGACATTCATACATCTTTACCAATATTTTATGATCCCTTTGTTTTAACAAATTCTAGAACTTCACACAATATGGCAATTATATCTTCTACTGGTGGCGGAAAATCATACACTATGAAGAAAATGATTGTTAATGAGTATGCTAGAGGAACTAAAATTTTTATTTTTGATGGAGAACATGAGTATAACAAAATTGTTGAATCTAATAATGGTGAATATATTGATTTATATTCAAAATCTGGTGGTATTATAAATCCATTACAAATTAGATATATTCCATCAGATGATGAAGAACATGATACAAAAGAAACTGATTGTCCTTTAGCGAAACATTTAGGATTCTTAGAGGCATTTTTTAAAACAGCATTTGAAAGTATAAGTGAAAAGGAATTAGTTATGCTTCTTGCTATAGTTGAAAGTTTATATAATAAGAAGGGTATTTATAAAAATACTTCTATTAATACTTTACAAAATATGAAACCTGAAGACTATCCTATATTTTCAGAGTTATATGCATATCTACCTGAATATAAAAAGGATATTAAGAGTAAGGAAAAAGAGAAAATTATAGAGCAATTAGATGTTTTACTATCTAGATTTTTAACTGGTACAGATTCATTCCTGTTTGATGGACATACCACAATTAATTTAGATAATGATCTAATTGCTTTTAATTTACAAGAACTTCTATATAGTGGTAATCAAAGATTAATAAATACTCAAACATTAAATCTTTTGACCTATTTAAACAATAGTATTGTTGCAAACAAGATATTAAATGATAAAGTTAAGTTAGAAGATCGCAAGCATGTAATGATTATAGCTGATGAATTTCACTTATTTATAGATGAAAATAATTTTGAAGTATTAAGAAACTTTGGTCAACTTGCAAGAAGAATTAGAAAATACTCTGGATCACTTGTAGTAGCAACTCAATCAGTAAAAGATTTTGTAGGTAGTCAATCTATTTTGAGACATGCAACAGCAATATTTAATAACTGTCAATATCAAATGATTGGAATGCTTAAAGAAGATGATTTGCTTGCATATTTAGAATTATTCAAACAGAATCCTCTTACGGATACTCAAAAGAATTTTTTGATGTCATCAAGAAGAGGAGAATTCTTACTTAATATTGATTCTAAAAATAGATTAAGAATTTGGATTAGAGCTACGGAACTTGAAAGAGAAATGATGGGTGAAGGAGATTCTAAATAATCTCATGAAAGACAAAAAAGGTAAACTTCTTAAAAAAGTTGTATTTGGAAGTAGTATAGGAATGGTAACTATGGCACTTATTATAATCATTCCAGTTTTAATGATATTAGATTTCTTTGGTGCAAATATAACTGATGATTATGTAGAAAATAATATGGATTATGCTGATATGTATAAAGAAACAATTAATAAAGCATTAAAAAATGGATATGGATATGTTCCATTAAATAGGATTTTATATTTTTATTTAGAGGATGATAAGTTATCTTTTTATGATATTTATATAGATAATATTGATAGGGATAGTAATAAGTTAGCACAGATAAGTGATGTATGTTCATTAAATAAATATAAAATATATGAAGGATGTAAAGATGTAGATTTTAGTGATCAATTAGATGAAGAACAAAACAAACCATTTGTTTCACCAATTGATTTTTCTAAAGCAACAATTACATCTTTTTTTATGGAAGAAAGAATTGTATTTGGTGAATCTGATGTTCATTCTGCATGGGATTTTGCAGCTGGAAATAAGACACCAGTATATGCAACTTGTGATGGGATTGTAACTCAAGTAAGTTTTACTCAAAAAGAGAATGTTACTAATACATCTGCTGGTGGTGGAAATCAAATAAAGATTAAATGTGATATAGATGATGAGGTTACATATACGGTTTGGTATGCACATTTATATCCAGATACAGCAAAGGTAAAAGAAGGAGATACTGTTAAATCTGGAGATGAAATTGCTGGAGTTGGAACTACTGGATATTCAACTGGTCCCCATTTACATTATCAAGTTCAGTTAGATGGAAATAATGTAGATGGTATGAGTTTGATAGACTTTTCAGATAAAACACCTGCATATACTCCAAGTTTTGACACAGGTCTAGATACAAATCCATATTTTGATACAAAATTAAATAGGTAGCTCAACCCATTATGTATCACATTGTAATTTTAGATAAAATAAAGAAAAAATAATATGCTCAACCCATTATAATGGGATTATTTTGCAAGTGCAAAATATGTTTGATATCACATCAATGTCTTATTTAATAAGGCATTAATGAGGATGCTGATATCAACTTCTTATGCCCTTTAAATTATTAGTATTGATAATTTATACATAATGGGTTGAGCAATCCCAAAATTGGGATATGGAAAGGATGATAATATGCATAGATTTTTACTTAGAATAAAAGATGTATTGTTTCAAAGAGTAAAAGTAGAAGCTGATTCTAGGGGAATAAGTATAAATGATATGTTAACAGAAATTATTGAAGTAGGATTACTTACAATTTATGAGAAGGAGGGAAAGTATGGAAAAGTTAAACATTAACAAATTAATAGCAAATGACATAGTTAATTATGGAATGGATAAAACAACTAGTTTTAATTATATAGTTAGTTTGAATGATTTTTTAGATGACTATGATGATGAAACTCGTGATTATATTAAAGCTCATATAAGTGGGATTATAGATGCTGTTCATGGCAATGAAAATGTTGCTCAATTAGATTATGATGAAAAAAGGCAGGAATTTGATATGGTATTTTATTTTGATGGCCTTATGACTTCATTAGATAAAAAAATTTATGATACAGCGCAAACTATGGGTTACGATTTTGAAATAGATGAAGTAAGAGAAATTTCATATGACATTGAAGAATCTGAAGAGTATAACAATATGATTGTTAATCAAATAATAGAACATTCCAAAACTATGGGAAGGGAAAAATAGGTGATGACACATGATTAGAACACATATTACTATTCCAGAGGAGGTAGATGAAATAATAAGAAAATATATTGAAACTAATCATATTAAATATTCTCAAGGGGTAGTTCAATTGATAATGCAAGCTATTGACAATATAGAAATAAAAAAGAAACTAGATTTAAATAATTCTTTATTGGATAAAATATATTCAAGAAGCTTATATACAAAGGAATTGATAGAACAATTTTATTCTGATATGGAGATAGAGAAACTTACAAATCCTAAAAGTAATAAAGCTCTTCAAAAATTTATGTTGGATAAATATAAGGATAAAATGAATGACTAATGTACCTAAAGTAGTAATTAAAAATAAATATACTCCTAGTTACAAAAATTTAAACTTTAAATATAGTACAAAGCAAGCAGTTTATGACTCAACGATGAATATGTTTGATTACTATGCTAACAACAAAAAGAAAGCGTTTTTTATGTTAGATTATTTTAGTGGCAAAATTGGTAAAAATAAAGAAATGAATATCATATTTGAAAATGGAGAATATGCAACTAAAGAGCAAATAGAAAATAGAAAAAAACAATATGAAAAGTATATTGAAAATTCAAACATTTATAAACTAGTTATATCTTTTCCAAAAGGATATTTAGAAGAAAATGTTGATATTCAAAAGTTTGAAAAAACATTAGCTAAAAAAATAATTCCCATGTTTTTAAAAAAATGTGGTTTTTATGATATTAAAAATATGAGTTATCAATTCTCGTTACATACTAATACAGAACATCTCCATTTTCATTTATCTTTTGCTGAAAAGAAAGCTAATTATAAATCTTATGGTAAAGAATTAAAGTATAGATTTAAAGGAGAGCTGACTCAAAAAGAACTAGGATTTTTAAAAAATGAGATAGAGCATTATATTAATAAAGAAAAAGAATTTACTCCATTATTAACTAAAACTAATAAAGAGATAGAGTCATTAAAAAAGTATTTTAATCCAAAAGAAAGAAATTTTTTATTAAATAATAAAGATGATCTTATATTAGAAGATAATATAGTTAAATTAGGCAAATTATTAAGTGAGAAAAGAGAATGTACCGATCAAAGAATAAAGTTTAATTCTATTAAGAGTAAAGAAATAACTAATCTAACTAATGATATTAAAAAATATATATTTTCTAAAAAAGATTCTGAATTTTATGTTGAGTATAAAGAATTTAAACAATCTTTAAAAGATATTAATAGTTATTTTGAAAGAGTATCAGAAAGCAATAATATTAAAGAAGTTGATAAATCTTTAATTAAATCTAAAAGAGAATACTTAGATAATTATGTATTGAATGCTATTGTTAATCATGCTAATTATAGAAATAAAATGTCTGAAAATAAATTATTGCAAGAAATAATTTATAAGGAATATAAGAAAAACAAAACTCATTCAAAACTAGATATATTAAATAATTATTTATCATCATCAGTTAGGACTAATCAATTTAAAAATAAATACAAAATTAGACAAGCTGTTAAAAATATTAATCAAGAACTTGAAGATGCAGAAAAAGAGTTTGATAAGTTATTTCAAGTTGATAAAGAATATTCTTGAGATAATACTAATCAAATATGATATTCATTTTTTTGAACTTGATTATAACTAATTTGATAATAATGATCAATAAAACTAAGCAAACGTTTAGTTTTTTATTTTGAAAAAAGGAGATGAGAAAAATGAATGTATTAGAAATGTATAAAAAGTTATCAGCAACTGATAAAAAACATTTATCTGAATATTGTATATATAATTCAATATACACAATAGCTAAAGGAACAGATTATGAAATATCGGATGAAGAGGTGGAAAGGATAAAAGAATTATCACATTATATTTATTTAAAAGATGAGTATTATAACTTATCACCAAGCAGAATAAGTGATTTTATTTCAGAATGCTACATTGTAAATAAAGTTCCTTTGGAAAAATTAGAGGAAGCAAGTTGGTCGGATACTATTGAGGCAATAGATAATGAAAACTTTGAATATTTGAATGATTTGGAAATGGAGGATAAAGATGAAAAAGATTTATGTTAATTGTGGGGGAGAATTACAAGTATTTGATAATAAAAAACAAGTAATGGATTTTTATGAAGATTGTATTATGATGAGTGAGGGTTCAGAAAGAGAAAGATATACAGAAATATATTTTTCTGTTAAAGAAAACTTAAATACTGATGAGAGATGTTTTACGGATGGAACAGAACATGTTTATAATACAAGATTAAAACCGGAAGACATTGATTATGAAGATGAAAGGTTATTGTATGACAACTATGGTGTTGATAAAAAAGAATTATTATTTTATCAAGCTAAAAATTATCTAGCGAATAGTCATGAAAGAATATTTAAATCAACATATGATAGATATGATGATTTAAATGATTTATATAAAAACTATCTTTCTGATAAAAGTGAGAATTCATTTTATTATTTTGATGAAGATACCATTGTTTGCATTGATACTTCAGCAACTCCACCAGATAATTATTGGGTGGAAGAATTTCCGTTAGAAGATTTTGAATATGCTGATAAGTGGTTAAAAGGTGAGATGGAATACTCTGATTATTTGGAAATCAAAAATAAGGATAATATGGAACTATCGTAGTTCTTTTTTATTGGAGGTAAATTATGTATGATGAAATATTAAAAGAATTAAAAACTAATTTAAGTTTTACCTATGGAGAGCAAATTACAAATTATGATTCAGGATACATAGGAGATGTTTTTTCTGAAATTGCTGATAGTAATGTTGATATTTATACTTCAGATTTATTTGAGTGGGGTAAAAGGAATTTATATTACATTGATGAAGCAACAAAAGAATTTGGTGATCCACATGATATTTTAAGACAATTACAGCAAGGACAATATTATGCTTATGAACAAGAACTATATGAAAATAAAGAAGATGTTATTAAATATTTTGCTTATTCATACTTAGATGACAATGAAATTAAATTATCTGAAGAACAAGAAGATGATTTAGAAGATTATTTATCAGATATAGATTCAAATTCAAAACTTGAAGATATTATAGATTTCTGTAGAAGTTTAGATAAAGGATATGATATAGCATGAGTATAGGATTAATTATATTATTAGTAATTACAATTATATTTTTACTTGGTTTTATTTATATAGAACCATTAATTATGAAACATAAAGTTAAGAATGATAATGAATATGGATCAGCTAGATTCAGCACTCAAGAAGAAATAAAACGAAATTTTAAAAAGGAACATGTAGATCATATAAAAGAAGCTGGTTTTCCAGTTTCTTTTAGCAATGATTTAAAGTATATTTATTTTGATAGAGAAACTCCTCATTATGTTTATTTAGGATCAACAGGATCTGGTAAATCAGTAACAGCTGTTATTCCTACATGTGCATTTATTTCTAAAGCAAAAAAGAAAAGGAGTGTGTTTATCACCGACCCGAAAGGGGAGATTTATCAAGCAACATCAAAGATGTTTCAAAATCGTGGATATAAGATATTAACAATAGATTTTAGAAATCCAGAATTATCAAATAAAATAAATATTTTAGATCCAGTTATTAATGAATATGAAAAATATATTGATTTTGAAAAGAAAGTGAAAATTATTGAAAATGAGATGCTTCCATTTCAAAAACAAAATGATCTATTAAAAGATAAAATAAAGAATAAGAAGTTAAGTGATATTAATAAGCAAAGAATCAATACTAAAATTTTATATAATAACTTTATTATTGATGATTATAAAAAGAAAAAGGATATATGTAATAACAAATCAATGTCTCATTATGCAGAAACAAATAGATTAATATCATCTCTTGCTACTATGGTTATGCAAGAAAAAGTTGAACAGAAAGATCCTTTTTGGAATGATTCAGCTAAGAATCTTTTGGAAGGACTAATTGGATTCTTTTTAGAAGAATACAAATCTGGTAATATTACTAGGGATAAAATTACAATGACATCAATCAGAAAATTTCAAAATAGTTCTATGGAAGAAAATAACTTTAAAAAGTTTAAAGATTATATAAATACAAAAGATTATGGAAATAAATCTAAAGATGCCTTAATAAGCATATTGAGTGCTAGTGATAATACATATAAATCAATTACAGCTGTATTTGGTCAAAAAATGAATATTTTTGATGATGTTAATGTAGCTAATGTTACAAGTACAAGTGATTTTAAATTTAATGTTTTAGGTAAAGAACCAGTTGCATTATATGTAATTGTTCCAGATGAAGAAAAAACATACTTTACTTTAGTAACTATTATAGTAGGTTTATTATATAGAGATTTAGTAAAATATGCTAATAAACAAAATAATAAGAGATTACCTTATGAAATAGATTTTATATTGGACGAATTTGCAAACTGTCCACCGCTTGCTGATATAGAGGCAATTGTTTCTGTGGCAAGATCAAGAGGTATGCATTTTCACTTCTTTATTCAATCTTTTTCACAATTAAATAATGTTTATGGAAAAGAAGTTGCACAAATAATCCTTGATAATGCTGGACTGATATATCTTAAAACTAACACACAAGAAAGTGCAGAAATAATTTCAAAAATGCTTGGTAAAAAAACGATTGAATCTAATAGTGTAAGACAATCCATGTCTTTAATGAATTACAATGGTGATAAATCTACCAATTTAATTGGAAGAGATTTGATGACTCCAGAAGAAGTAAAACAACTTCACTATAAAACAATTATATTTCCTATTATTGGATTTCCGATTTTTAGAGATACTATAATGTATAATAAATTTAGTTGTTATGAATCTGGAATGGTAGAAAGAAAATCTAATCCGTTAAAAAATCTATCAAATACATATTTTACTGTAGAAGATATAAAACATGAAGTTCCAAGTAAAAAGAATAGGGATAGTAAAATAACGAAAGAATACTACCAAGCTTTAGAACTGGCTGATAAAGAAAATTTAAAACCAGTTGAATTAATTATACAAAAAATATTTAAAACAGATTTTGATATTAAATATAATATAACAGCCAATCATAGAGCATATATGAAAGTAACAGTTAATAGAAATATGATTCAAAAAGAAAAATCATTTTTAAATACAAAAATTAAATCTGAATTTTATCATACAGAAGTAAAAGAAGAAAATGAAAAAACAATAATAAATATTTATAATGAAAATCCTAACTTAAGTTTAGGTATGAATAAGAGGTAGTCTTTAATGGCTACCTTCTTTTTTTGTGTTATAATATTTGATAAGGGTGATATTGTGAAAAAATTAAGAAATAATGAAAAGATTGCTTTAATAAAGAAATATTATAAAAAGCAGAGTGAATTTTTAAGCTTAAGTTTAATTAATTATGAAAAATACAACTTATATATTTGTATTAATGAAATAAGAAAAAATGAGTGCTATAGATTGAGTTGGTTTGATTTGGATAGTATAAATGACAAAGATATTGATAAGCATCTTTCTTGTGAGTATATTCAGATAGAAACTATAAATATGATTAAAAATGACTTTTCAAAAATGTCAGTTGATTCTCAATATCACGATGAGTTTTTAACAGAGGAAGATACAGTTATATTGAATGCTAATATTATCACAGAAAAATCAAATTCAATTAATGTAGCTTTTAAAAAATATCTTCCTAAACAATTAGCGCATTTAGCTAATTTGATTATTTTTGTGTTTAGAAATATGCCAAAAAAATATGAAGGATTTCTTTTTGAAATATTAGCTAAATTAACCGATACTACAGAAAAATATGAATATAAAAGAGAGTTTGATTTTGATTTATTTAATGATGATATAGACAGATTATTTAGTTTTCAAATATGTCAAAGAGGTAAAAAATATTATGATGAGGGTAAAATAAAATTCTTAGAAAAAATAGATGATAGATATTTTTCAATTGTTGAAGGCACTGAAAAATATTTAACAATTATTAAATACAATGAAGAAAAAAAGAAAATGCAAGTATATTGTTCTTGTCCTTGTGAATTCTATTGCAAGCATATGTATTCCGTTATACTTGCAATACGAAATGAAAAATTTAATCGTTTTTATAAAATTATGTATAAAAATCCTAACAAGAATTTATTGGAAAGAATTATGGATTTTGATTATATGCTTTGCCTTGGTGTAGTTGAACAAAATTTAGAAATAATTAATAATTATGGAGAAATTGAATTAGTGCCAATTTTGGATGTTAATAATAAATGTAATTGGGAAGTTCTTGAGGATTCGGAAGACGAAAAATTATTGAAACAAATAAAAGATTTTTTAAATAATAATTAGAGTGGTATTAAGTTGTGTAAAATTTGTATATTTTATAAACTTACCACTTTTTTTTGTCAATAAATAATACAAGTTTAATGTAAAATTGACAATTTATGGTATAATTGAATTGGTAAAGTTTAACTAATAATGATTATTAGGTGTTTAGGAGGTAATCATGAATAAACAACAATTGGCGTCAAAAATTTGGGAATCAGCAAATAAGATGCGTTCAAAAATAGAAGCAAATGAATATAAGGATTATATATTAGGATTTATATTTTATAAGTTTTTGTCTAATAAAGAATTAAAAACTTTAGAAAATATGCATTATCCTAAAGAAAGATTAAAAGAAGTAACTGAAGAAAATAAGAGGATTGTAGAAACTTTACAAAATTCTAATGGATATTTTATTGAATATAATAATTTATTTTCTACATGGATTGAAATGAAAAATGATTTTGATATTTCAAATGTAAGAGATTCATTGTCTGCATTTACACGATTGATAAAAAACAGCCATAAGAAAGTATATGATGGAATTTTTAATACTCTTGAAACAGGGTTAAGTAAACTAGGAGATACATCACAAAGTCAAACTAAAGCCGTAAAAGATTTAATTTATCTAATCAATGATATACCTATGGATAATAAACAAGATTATGATGTATTGGGTTTTATTTATGAATATTTAATTTCTAATTTCGCTGCAAATGCTGGAAAAAAAGCTGGAGAATTTTATACACCTCATGAAGTTTCTTTATTAATGTCAGAAATTATTGCTGAACACTTAAAAGATAGAGATAAAATTGAAATATATGATCCAACAAGTGGTTCTGGTTCATTATTAATAAATATTGGTAAGACCGCTTCTAAGTATATTAAAGAAGAGAATAAGATTAAATACTATGCACAAGAATTAAAACAAAACACATATAACTTAACACGTATGAATTTAATTATGAGGGGAATCTTGCCAGATAATATTGTCACAAGAAATGGTGATACTTTAGAAGATGACTGGCCATATTTTGATGAACATCAAGCTTATAATCCTTTATTTGTAGATGCTGTAGTATCTAATCCTCCATATTCCCAAAATTGGGATCCAACAGATAGAGAGGTAGATGCAAGATACAAAGAATATGGTGTTGCTCCGAAGTCTAAGGCTGATTATGCATTCTTATTACATGATTTATTTCATTTAAAATCAGATGGGATTATGACAATCGTTTTACCTCATGGCGTATTATTTAGAGGTGGCGAAGAAGGAGAAATAAGAAAAAATTTAATTGAACATAATAATATTGATACAATAATTGGTCTTCCAGCTAATATTTTCTATGGAACGGGAATCCCTACAATTATTATGATTTTAAGAAAAGATAGACCTAATACTGATACATTAATAATTGATGCATCTAAAGGATATATAAAAGAAGGAAAAAATAATAAATTAAGATCCTGTGATATTAAAAAAATTGTTGATACAGTAATAAATAGAGAAAGTATCCCTAAGTTTTCAAAAGTTGTAACTAGAGAAGAAATAAGAGATAATGATTATAATTTAAATATTCCTAGATACGTTGATTCATCAGAAGAAAGTGAAAGTTATGATATTTATTCATTAATGAATGGTGGTATTCCAGTAGGAGAATTAGATAAGTATAATAAGTTTTTTGAAGTGTTTCCTAATTTAAAAAATGATTTATTTAAGAATATTAATAGTTCATATTATGAATTGAAAATTGATAACTTACATGATTTTATAATGCATCATCAAGATGTTTTGGATTATAAAAATGATTATAAAGAAAAATTTAAGTCGTTTGATAGTTATTTAAAAGAAGAGTTAATAAATAATATTAATAATATAGATATTTCTGATGAAGAATCAAAACTAAGTAATTCATTATTTAATAGACTTGAAAATGTAAAACTTGTTGATAAATATAATGCATATCAAATATTAGATGATAATTGGAATATTATTTCTGGAGATTTAGAACTTATTAAATCAGAAGGTATTGAAGCGTGCAATAAGATAGATCCTATAATGGAATTAAAGAAAAAAGGTGACAAAGAGACTGAGGTTCAAATTGGAGTAAAAGGACACATTATCCCATTACAATTTATTATTGATTATAAATTAAAAGATTTAAAAGATGACATTACTTCTAAAGAGGACAGATTGAATGAAATAGAATCAAGAATAGAAGAATTGTTTGACTCCTTAGATGAAGATGAAAAATCAGAAATTGAAGATACTTTGACTGAAGAAAATGATGCTTTTGTACCAAAAGAAGTTTCACGAAAGGTAAAAGAATATTTAAAAGCATCTTTAAGTGAAGGAACTGTTGAAAAGAAAATAATCGAAGTAAATAATTTATTTGAAGAACAAAAAAAATTAGTAAAGGATATTAAAGCTTTAAATAATGTCATTCAAATAGAGGCACAAAAAGAAATTGAAAATTTAAATTATAGTGATATATGTGAAATGTTAAATAGGAAATGGATTGACCCAATAGTTGATGGCATTGATAATTTGATAAATGACATTATTATTAATTTTGCAAAAAATATAGAAAAATTATCAAATAAATATGAACAAACATTAAAGAATATAGATGAAGAAATATCTAAAACTGAAAAAGAATTAGCAAATATGATTGGTGAACTTACCGGTTCTGAATTTGATATGAAAGGATTAGAAGACTTTAGATCTTTATTTAATGGTGAATAATTATGAGCGAATATAATAATATACCTAAAATAAGATTTAAAGGATTTACTGACGTTTGGGAACAACGTAAGTT
>JBJEED010000007.1:0-4480 GCA_051872765.1 Bacilli bacterium
CATTTTTACTAATTATTTGTTTTTTTATTAGGGACATTTTCAAAAATTTTTCACATTTTTTTATAATTTTATGTTAAATTTGATTTGATATATAAATAACAAAATATTTATTCCTATTTTTATATTAATTACAAATTCTCTTACTATTAATAATTTATATAAAATATAATTATTTCAAATAGTTCTTTCGTTTCACTCTTATAATACCCTGAATTTCTGTTAGCCATATTATATCATTTTCTTCTTAATTATCTGAATTTTTGATAATTTCTTGTAAGTCATAATATATCATTTTTGTATTTTTTTATTTATTAAAAGTATAAATATAACAATATACCTAATATATCAAATCTCGTAGAATTGTTAGTTTTATACACTATAAATCTCTAATGAATCAGTCTGTTAAATCACATTTGTCAAATAATTATTTGCTAACTTATAGCAATGACTATCATCTAGTATTGTTATACAATAAATATATATTATACAACAACAAAATCAAAAAAATGATATAATAATTGATAGAAAGGAGTAAAACTTTATGAAGAAAAAATTATGTTTAATTTTAATATGTGGAGTGGTATTATTAGGAATTTGTGGTTGTAGTAATAATAATGTTGACAATGAGAATAACTTGAATCAAAATAAATCTCAAATATTAAATGGTTTTGATATTATAGAAAATAGTGGGAATTATTATACCTGTTCTCATTATTATCAAAAAGTGGATTTGAAATGCCACGCTTTTAGTGAAATTTCTGATATTAGTAGTGTGGATAATTTATTCATTACAAAAGATGGGTCATTATATGAGTATTCAATTGATAAACTTTATTCTACAACAAATGAAAACTGTAAAAAAATAGATACAAATAAAAAATTTGTGAATTTTTTAAAAGGTGGAATTTTGGCAGATGATAATGTATATTATATATATAATTATAATGAAATAATTACTCCCGTTGATTCTTCAGGAACAACTATTGCATTTGATTCGGAGATAATAAAGAATGCTAATGCAAAAGACAAAAAAAATATCACTCATGTTTCATCTACTGATGAAATAACATTAAATATTTTAGAAAACAATAACATATATCAATATAAAACATCAACATCTATATATACTATAGATAGAAACGAAATAATATTCACTATTCCAGATGATGAAAAAATTGAATATATAATTGATGAAGTAATAAAAACGAACAAAAACTATTATAACTATGTGTTAGAAACAGAAAATGAAGAAGAGTGTAAAAAATATAAAGATATTGATTGTATAATAAAACCAACATATAAAACTACTTCTATTGTAAATAAAGAATTTGACTTTTACAATCAGGTTAGATTCTATAAACCACAAAAAATAGTTATAACAAATAATAATGATATATATTTAACTGGTATTGGAGGATAAGTGAATATTTTCTCTTTTTATAGTTAAATTCATAGAAATAAATCACTTTAAAAAATAAAAAATGTCTTGAAGTTCTTATAATTTCAAGACATATAATTTTATCTGGCGTCCCTGAGAGGATTCTAACCTCCGACAACCTCCTTAGGAGGGAGGTGCTCTATACAGCTGAGCTACAGGGACATTTTTAATTATTAGATATGCATAAATCTAATAATAAATATCATACCAATATTCATAGAAAATTTCAATTGATATCTAAAAAATTCATATATACTTACTATTTTATCAGTCAAACAAACCACTTTTGCTTCCATATATTCTGGTCTTTTTCTAGTTATTGGATACATATGTGATAATATTATATCTTTTTCTATATCGTTTACATCAAAATATCGAAGTGAATTATCTAATGCTTTACTTGGATGTACTTTTAATAATTGCATTTTTTTATATTCTTCTCTACTACTATCTTCCATAGTAAAAAAATCATGCATCATTGCACCTCTCGTACACGATATATAATCAAGTCTTAATTTTTTTGATATTAAAAAACTTAACTTTGCTACTCTATTTATATGACTTAATCTATTGTTACCATGATGTACAATTTTCTTCATTTCTCTATACTTATTTACATTATTAAATTCACTATATATATCATAATAAATACTTTTATTTTTCATAATTCTCACTTCTTAAATCCACCTTGGAATATATAAATTTCTTGTTAATCCTTCCATATATTTTTCATATTCTTTTATTACTGAATTTGCTATATATTCTAAAATATTTGTTTCTTTTTTTGATACTTTTAAAGCAATCAAAAAATTAGTTAATATTTTTTTAAACTCTCTATCTTCAAAATACCTAACTACCGCATCATTAAGAATTGTTATTTTTTTTCTTTCTACTTTACTCTTAACATTTATAGAAAATATATATGATTGATATATTTGTATTAGTTTTCCTGTCATAAAATCATGTTCACTAAATTCTTCATTTATAATTCTATAATAGTCTTTACAATAATTAAGTATTATTTTATTATCAAGATAACTATTTTCCATTTTATCCCCCAAATAACCTTGCTATATCGTTAAAAGTCACAAATATCATAAGTAATATCATTAGGCCAAATCCAACTAAATTTAGTCCTATTTCTAAATCCTTAGATGTTTTTCTTTTTAATATTTTTTCAATACATAAAATTAGTATTCTACCACCATCAAATACTGGTATTGGAAATAAATTAATAATACCAACATTAATACTTAAATAAGCAGTTATATAAAGTATATTTATAAATCCATTTGATCTTGCACTATCTATAATAGAATACATTCCAACTGGCCCACTTAGATTTTTAGTAGATATTTGTCTTGTAAATAACATTACTAGAGTATCCCATATTTTAACTGTTGTATCAACTACACCTTCTATACTATATATAAACGCTTGTCCTAACCCTTTTTTATACTGAGTTTTAAAGCTTACTCCAAATCTTTTAACTTCTTCATTATTAATTTTTTCAACAATAGGTTCAATTACAACATCTTTAATACTTCCATCTGTTTTTTTTACCGTAAGAGTATACTTATCCTTACTCTTTTTAGCATTTACTTCAACACTAAAATCATAATAAGTATCTATATTCACTCCATTTACTTTTATTATTTCATCTCCTACTTCTATGCCAGATTGGTAAGCAGGATAATCTTGTGGTACCCCAGCAACAATAGAATTTTCAATTGGTCTTCCAAAAATTAAACCGCTTATGAAGAAAATAACCATTGCTAATAGGAAATTAAAAACTATTCCATTTATAAAGACCCAAAATTGTTTTAGAAAACTTTTATTTTCTAAAACTCTGTCTTTTTTTATTTTTTTATCATCTTCTTCTCTTTCAGACATTGCAACAAACCCACCAATTGGTAATAGTCTTAAAGAGTAAGTAGTTTCACTTTTTTTAGGTTTATGTTTAAAAATTAAAGGACCCATACCTATTGAAAATTCTTCTACATAAACACCACTTTTTTTAGCCGCTATAAAATGTCCAAATTCATGGACACTAATTATTAATCCTAAAATGAATAAAAGTATTATTAAAGTAATAATAAAATTCACGTCTCTATCCTCCTAGAAAAAACTAACTAAATATGAAAATACTAATGCAGTAAATATTATACTATCAAGTCTATCTAATACACCACCATGTCCAGGCATAATATTACCATAATCCTTTACATCAAAATGTCTCTTTATAGCTGAAAATACTAAATCACCAAACTGAGCTACAATTGACATAGCAAGTGACATAATAATCACTAAAAACACTCTTGCCTCCGTGTTTATGAAAGTTAGAAAAAATACACTACCCATAAAAGTTCCAAATATAGTACCACCAATCATGCCTTCTAATGTCTTATTTGGAGATACTTTAGGAAATAACTTAATTCTTCCAATTTTACTACCCCAAAAATATGCAAATGTATCTGACATAATAGTAATAAGTATTGTATATAAGAAATAAACTAAACTCATATTTCTAATTACAATCAAATAATTAAATGATATTCCCAAAAACAATGTCATTGATAATAAATATATAGCGTCATTGACATTATAATCTTTTTTATTAAATACTATTAATGGTAATAGACATACAAATATATCTAATATTATAAGTCTATGATCCACATAAAAATTATCATTATTTTTTACAGCAGACATAACTATAAATAAATAAGTTATTAACGATAAAGCTTTCATACTTAGGGGTATTGATTTCTCTTTTTCATGAACATTTATAATTTCATAAAATCCAATTAGTGAGAGTAATCCCACTCCTGCATAATATGCATAACCTCCTAAAAATATGATTGGTAAAACAATAATTAATGCAACAACTGCACTTATAATTCTTTTTTTCATATGCTATCCTCCATCATTACAATTATAGCATGTTATTATATATTTCACAAGAAAAAAAGAAGCACTATTACTTCTTCGTTAAATTTATTTTGAATTTCCGTTTTATTATAAAAAACGGAAATAAGTCTT
>JBJEED010000008.1:0-73919 GCA_051872765.1 Bacilli bacterium
TTTCCCTTATAATTCAAAATGGAAATATGTAAAATTTTCCCTTAAAAATCACAATTTATATTAAAGGTGCATTTATTGTATCTTTTTTTCTTTAAAAAAAAATGTTAAAATATAATGGGTGATGATATGAAGAAAAGTTATATAATTGATGGTAATGAAGCTTGTGCTAAGGGAGCATATTTATTTAGTGAGTTATGTGGAATATATCCAATAACACCAGCAAGTCCAATGGCAACATTAGTTGATAAGTGGAGTGGTGAAGGAAAACTAAATATTTTCAATGATACAGTTAAAGTAACTCAAATGCAAAGTGAAGCTGGAGCCTCTGCTTTAATGCATGGTTCTCTTCAAGCAGGAAGTTTGACTACAACATTTACCGCATCTCAAGGTTTATTATTAATGATACCAACTATGTATAAGATGGCAGGAGAGATGTTGCCAGGAGTTATACATGTTGCAGCAAGAAGTCTAGCAACTCATGCATTATCAATATTTGGAGATCATCAGGATGTATATGCTTGTAGGAGTACTGGTTTTTGTATGTTAGCTTCTACTTCTGTTGAGGATGCTTATTATATGGCAATAGTATCACATCTATCTGCAATTGAAGGAAGTTTACCTTTCTTACATTTCTTTGATGGCTTTAGGACTAGTCATGAACTTAATAAAGTATCATTATTAGATGATAAAGAAGTATTGAAACTTGTAAACTTTGATAAGATATATGAATTTAAAGACAGAGCTTTAAATATAGGTAAAGAAATTACTCGTGGTACTTCACAAACTGGAGATGTTTATTTTCAAAATACTGAGGTTAGAAATAAATATTATGATATGATTCCTGGTATTGTTGCAAATAATATGAAGAAATTAAATGATTTAGCAGGCACTAATTATAAACCTTTTAATTATTATGGTGATTCAAATGCAACGCATGTAATAGTCGCAATGGGTAGTGTTTGTGATACTATTAAAACTGTTGTTGATAAATTAAATAGTGAAGGAAAGCATGTTGGTCTTATTGAAGTTCATTTATATAGACCATTTAGTAGTAAATATTTACTTAATGTACTTCCAAATACAGTTAAGAGTGTATCTGTGCTTGATAGAACAAAAGAAGCAGGAAGTAATGGAGAACCATTATATTTAGATGTAATCTCAGTACTTAAAGATAAAGATATAAAAGTAGTAGGTGGTAGATATGGTCTTTCTTCTAAGGACGTTCCACTTAAAGATATAAACGCAGTATTTGAAAATATGTTTAAAAGTAATCCTAAAAATAATTTTACTATTGGTATAATTGATGATGTCACTAATTTAAGCTTAGAGGCAAGGGAAATAAAAATAGAAAATAATTATAAAGAAATTAAAGTTTTTGGATTTGGATCTGATGGTATGGTCGGAGCATCTAAAAACTTTATGAAAGTTTTAGGTGATATGGAAGGAAATTATGTTCAAGGATATTTTGAATATGATTCTAAGAAGAGTGGAGGAGTTACAATTTCTCATCTTCGTGTTGGTCCAAATAAAATAAATGCACCATATTTTTTAACTAATCCTGATTTTATAGTAGTATCAAAAGATATATATCTAAATAGATATTATTGTTTAAAAGATATTAAGGAAAATGGAATATTATTAATTTCTAGTAATAAAAGTGATGAAGAATTAAACAAATTATTAACAAACGAAAATAAAAAAGCAATACTTGATAAAAATATTAAAGTATATGTTGCAAATTTAGATGAATTAAATAAAAAATATAATTTACGTGGTAAGATAAATAATATTATATGTATGTATATGCTAAAAATAACTGGATATGATAAGACTGAAATTGATAAATTTAAGGATCTTGTTAAAAAAACATATGAAAAGAAAGGTCAAAATGTTGTTGATAACAATTTAAATGCAATTAGTGAAGGACTTAAATATTTAGAAGAAATTGATAATAGTATATTTACATTCGTAAATGAAAGTGTAAAGGACAAAGACTTTACAAATGAAGTATTAATGTTACGTGGTAATGAATTAAAAGTATCAGATTTTATTGATAGTAAGGATGGTACATTTAAGGGTGGAACTGCAGCCAGTGATAAGAGAAAAGTATCAGATTTAGTACCTAAATGGTGTAGTGAAAATTGTATTGAATGTAATCAATGTGCATTTGTTTGTCCTCATGCATGTATTAGACCATTTTCACTTTATGATAATGAGTTAATTAATGCACATTTAGATAAAGATGAAGTAATAAAAAGTATTGGAGAAGAAAATAAAAATTTTTATGTATCTGTAAATGAATCTAATTGTACTGGATGTGGTTTATGTATTAAGTCATGTCCTGGAAAGAATGGTGAAAAAGCATTAGTTGAAGGTGAATATAGCGAAAGACATGATAGAATAAGTGAATATTTATTTAATAATCATGAGAATAATACACCATTTAATAAGTATACTGTTAAAGGTATTGGTTTTAAAAAACCATACTTTGAATTTAGTGGTGCGTGTGCTGGATGTGGAGAGGCTGCTTATATTAAATTAATAACTGAATTATATGGAAAAAATATGGTAATCGCTAATGCTACTGGATGTTCATCTATATATGGAGGATCTCTTCCACTAACACCATATAAAATACCATGGATGAATTCATTATTTGAGGATAATGCAGAATTTGGTTTTGGTATTCATATGTCATATAAGAAAATGAGAGAAAGATTAAAAAAATTGATGTATAAATATAAAGATGAGGTTAGTGCAGAAGTAAAAGCAACATTTAAAGAATGGATAGACAATATGGAAGATGATGATTATACTCTAGCAATAAAAGATAAACTTGAATCATCAGAAATACCAGATGAAATTAGAAAGTTAATTGATTATATACCTTCTAGGAAAGTATGGATATTAGGAGGAGATGGTTGGGCTTATGATATTGGATATGGTGGGTTAGATCATGTTCTTCATAGTAATGAAAATATTAACATTATGGTACTTGATACTGAAGTATATTCAAATACTGGTGGGCAAAAATCTAAATCAACTAGAATTGGTAGTGTTGCTGAATTTGCAAGTTGTGGAAAACTTGAGGGTAAGAAAGACTTATTTAAAATAGCTATGGCTATACCAAATGTTTATGTAGCATCTATCTCAATGGGAGCTAATATGATGCAGACATTAAAGGTGTTAAAAGAAGCATATGAGCATGATGGTCCATCTTTAATAATTGCATATAGTACATGTATTACTCAAGGTATAATAGGTGGTATGAACAATCAAATAGATGAGCAAAAAATGCTTGTGGATTTAGGATATAATTTACTTATGAGATATAATCCTAGTGAAGATAAACTAACAATAGATTCTAAAGAACCAGATTTTACTAACTATGACACAATATTTAATCATGAACTTAGATATAAAAATCTTGAAGTTAAGAATGAAGAAGAATATCAAAGATTATATGAAGAAAATATGAATCAATCTAAAGAAAGATATTATTATTATAAGGATTTAGAGAATAAACAAAATAAATAATAATATTAAATGTTTTAAGTGAGTTTTAAATTAATGAACTCACTTTTTATTTATAAAATAGTATAATTAGAAATAGATTGATTTGTTAATATTATGTGATATATAATTATTTTGTGATGTAATTATGAAAGTAAATATATATAAGTTAGATGATATAGATTGTATTGCTTGTTCATTAAAATTAGAAGAAGCAATTAAAAATTTAGATGGTGTAATTGAATGTTCAATGAATTATTTTAGATTAAAATTAATTGTAAAATTTGATGAGAATATTTTATCGGATCAAAGAATAGAGAATACAATATATTCATCTTTAAATGATGTTACAATACTTGAAAAGAATGGTGTTGATTATGAATATGAAGAATTTGATGCAAAAGATAGCATTAAAAGAAGATTATTTTTTAGGAAGAGGAGATAATGTTTAAATATAGTGATAGTAATAAAAGATATTATACTTTAGATTATTTTTATAAACATAAATTTAATTCTAAAGTTTTTAAAGTAAGTCTTAATGGTGGTTTTACATGTCCTAATAAAGATGGTAAGGTTGGAAAAAGAGGGTGTATATATTGTTCTAATAGTGGAAGTGGGGAGTATGCAGGAGATAAAACTAAAGATATAGTAACTCAATTTAATGAAGTAAAAGAAGTGATGTTAAAAAAATGGCCTAATGCTAAATATATAGGTTATTTTCAAGCTAATACAAATACCTATGCTAGTGTTGATGTTCTAAAACAAAAATATGAGCCAATACTAAAACTTGATAATGTTGTTGGACTTAGTATTGCAACAAGAGCCGATTCTATTAGTGATGAGTGCTTAGATTATTTAACTTCATTAAATGATAGAACCTATTTAACAATAGAATTAGGTCTTCAGACAATACATGAAAAAACATCTATATTAATTAATAGATGTCATACACTTAAGTGCTTTGATGATATGGTTAATCGTCTTAGAGAAAGAAATATAAATGTAGTAGTTCATATTATAAATGGCTTGCCATATGAAACAAAAGAAATGATGATTGAAACTGTAAAACATATAAGTTCTTTAGATGTTCAAGGAATAAAAATACATGCATTATCAGTATTAAAAAATACTACTCTTGAAGAATATTATAATAATAAATCATTTAAATTGTTAACTAGGGATGAATATATCGATATAGTATGTGATCAATTAGAATATTTAAGAGAAGATATAGTTGTTAATAGATTAACAGGGGACCCAAAAAAAGAAGATTTGATTGCTCCAGATTGGCTAATAAATAAAACTACTATTATTAACGATATTGATAAAGAAATGAAAAGAAGAAATAGTTATCAAGGAATTAAGTATATAAAGTAAAAAGCATAGAGATTAACTTTCTCTATGCTTTAAAAATCAACAAAATAGGACTGCCACCCCCTGATGGACAGTCCGGAAAAAAGAATAAAAAGGGGTTGGCTAGTGTGATACTAGCACCAATTCGCCTAAAAGTGAATTGGTAAGTCTATATCTTAAAGGCAAAGTGGTATTTTGTCAAGTATTTTTTAAAAAATATTTAATAATTTTATTATGTATGTTATTCTATTAATAGGAGTAATCATGAAATTAAGTGAGATAATTGAAAAATCTAGAAAACTTGTAGATAAATTAAAATCTAATAATGATACAATACTTAATATAGAGGACTATTTTATGCTAAGTGTTTCTCTTTTTATCGCAAAAAAAGAGTCAATAATTAGAAAAGATTCTACTACTAATACATTGTATTTTGATTACTCATTATATAAAAATGATTACATAAAATGTAAAATACTCATAGAAGAAATATTAAAATCATCTACGATTAAAATAAATGTACCATCTCTTGGAGAATTTGATTTAACAAAAACTGGTTGCTTTGCTGGAATAGATAATTTAATATTTCCATTAGGAGCAAAAATTGAAATAGAAAATTTCAATGGAAGTAATGATGAATTAAATGAAGTAAAAAGAATAGTATGGATATATTCAAAAATTAGAGATTCATTTGTTCATGGAAATCATTTTGAATTTGATTTTAATAATAATTTAATTAAAATAAATAATAGTATTTCAGATGATAAGTTAGGTAGCTTTGATATTAAATTATATATATCTCCAGATATACTTAGTTTTTTATGTGAAGAAAATATTGCAAAAAATAGAGTGAATAATTATTATTCTAAAGATGAGAAATTGCAAACAAAAAATAAATTATCTGAAGTTTATACTAAAAAAATATCAGATTTTTATTTTAATAATAAATATAATGACTATGATTATGACTATAATAAGAACGAAAAAAGTATAGAAGAAATACTTGGTTTAATTAAAGAAGAATTAAGATATCTTGATGATATACAAGTTTTAAATGAACTAAAAGATATATTAAATGAATATAATAGATTGAAAAATAAAATGAGTAATCAGCAAAGAGCGTATTTTTTTAATAGACTTTTGAAACTTATTAAGTTATATGCTAAGAAGAATAAATTAAATCATTCTAAGTCAAGAAAATTACTTGATTTATTATCAAGATTGTTAATAAATGAGAATGACTATTACTGCGCATTATATTCACATATGATTTTTATATTTTCTAATATTGAAAGTGTGAGTTATGATAATTTAACTATGTATAATTTTGATGTTAGTGATGATGTCTTTAAAGAAAGTATTAAAAAAGCAATTAGAAAACTTATTATTGTATTAGATAATCTTAGGGATAGTAATAGAAAAAGTTATTTAAATTCTGAAATACAAAGAGATTATGTTATTAATGAAATAAATGATTTATTAATTTTATTAAAAAGAAGAAATGAATGGTTATTAAATAAAATTAGAAATGGTGTTGCTCATAAAAATATTAATTTTGAAGTAGATGGTTATATAGAAATATTTGATAGAAAAGATAATAGAAATGATGAAGATAGAGATTTTGAATGTAGAATAAGTGTTGAAAATATGGATGATCTTTTAAAACAAATTGAAAGTCAATCTCAAGAACAATATGAATTATCAGTTGATGATGTTATTAAAGAATTAGAAAGTATAGTAGGAGATATGCAATCATTAGATAATGTAAAAATATATTTAAAAACTATATTAGATTTTTTGAATGTCAGAGAGAAACCCGTGAATTTATAAAATTAAAAAGAAATTAAATTTGTGAAAATTTAAAAGAAAATAGTGTAAAGAATGTAGTTGAAAAAGTTTACTTATTTACAAGTTCCTATAAAAAAAATTTTATATTCCATTTAAAAGAGTTGATAATTGGTTACAAGTTTATGAGTTATTAAAAAGAGATTAAGGTGAAATTATGGATGAATTATTAATAATAGCAGGACCATGTGCGGTTGAATCAGAGGATCAAATTATAAGAATTGCAAAAAAATTAAAAAAATTAGGTATTAATTATTTAAGAGGAGGAGCGTTTAAGCCTAGAACCAATCCTGATAGTTTTCAGGGTTTAGGGGATGAAGGAATCGAATATTTACTTGAGGCAAAAAAAGAAACTGGTATAAAAATAGTCACTGAACTTATGACTATTGAGCAAGTTAAAAAATTTGCTAATGTTATAGATATAATACAAATAGGTAGTAGAAATATGTATAATTATGAGTTATTAAAAGAATTAAGTAAATATGATAAACCAGTTATATTAAAAAGAGCATTTTCAGCTACATATAATGAATGGATAAATGCTTCAAAATATATAAATAATTCTAAAGTTATATTATGTGAAAGAGGTATTAGAAACTTTGATAATTCCACAAGAAATACACTAGACATACAAAGTATACCTTATATAAAAAATAACACAAATAACAAGATTATAATAGATCCAAGTCATGCATCAGGACTATCTTATATGATAAAGCCTATGTCTTTAGCATCTATAGTAGCAGGTGCAGATGGACTTATTATTGAAGTGCATGATAAAAAAGATGAAGCACTTTGTGATAAAGAACAAGCAATAACTATAGAAGAATTAGAAGAAATATTAAATGATATAAGAAGAATAAAAGAGGTAATATGAAAATAAGTGATTTATATTGTGCAAATGAAAATGTTGATTTAGATGATTATTTAAAATTATATAAATACATAAAAGATAACATGGAAAATTCTAGTTGGCTAGGAGATTTTACTAAAGAAGAAATAGAAGAATTATTAAAAGTAGGAGCTAAAATATGGTTATATTACAATAATAATGATCTAGTATGTTCTATGTTTATGCTTCCTTCTAGTAATAAAACATTAAATAAAAATAATGTATTTTATGACGAAAAAGTATGTGCTTCTTTAGGACCAATTATGGTAAGTAAAAATTATGTTGGAAATAATCTACAATTTCAAATGATGGAAGAGTTAGAGAGATATTGTAAAACTAATAATTACAAATATATATTTACCAAAGTTGCAAGTGATAATAAATATTCATTATCTAATATGTTAAAGTTTGGATTTAAAATTACAAATGAATATATTAATGAAAGAGGTAAGAATACTACACTAATTAAAGAAGTTAGATAATAATTTATATGATGATTTGATATTTTACGATATGTATAATTTTGAGGATAAGATTGTGTCATTAAAAGAGTTCCAGTAGAATTAGAAAAATATAGAAAATTAAAAGAAGAATTAGTTAGTAAATATATTGATAATAGAAGGATGTAGTACAAGATGCAATCAATAATAAAAATAATTGAATAAAAAACTAGTCTTTTATTCAAAATATTGACTGCAAATTAAAAAGAAATTAAATCTTTAATAATTTCTTTTTTTATGATATAATATGTAAAGTTTTTAGTGGAGGAATAGTATGAGTGATTTAACTAAAATAAAAGGGTTAGGACCAAAGACCTTAGAGATACTTAGTAATATAGGTATAAATACTATGGATGATTTAGTTAATTATTATCCATATAGGCATGATATAATAGTTTTAAATGATATTAAAGAAGCAAAAAATCAAGATAAAGTAACTATAGAATGTATAGTAGATTCGGTTCCACTAACAAGAAGATTTAAGGCTAATATGACATCATTAACTTTTAGAGCAATGTCTTCCAAAAAGATGATAGCGGTTGTAATATTTAATCGTGCTTTTTTAAAAACTCATATTAAACCAGGTGCAGTTATTACAGTTATTGGTAAATATGATGCATTAAGAAATACAGTAGTAGCATCAGATATCAAATTTGAAAAGTTAGTAACTGGAAGTATAGAAAGTGTTTATCATTTAACAAGTGGACTTACATCAAAATCATTAAAAAAATATATAAATGAAGCATTACTTGTGTATGATGATTATATTGATTACATACCAGATTATTTGAATAAAAAATATAATTTTATAGATAAGAAAAGTGCTGTTAAGATGATACATGAACCTAAAAATGAGGATGAAGTAAAACAAGCAATGGTAAAACTTAAATATGAAGAATTATTTAAATTTATGTTTAAAATTAATTATTTAAAAGAAATAAATAAAGAAAATAAAACAGGATATATTAGAAATATAGATCCATCTGATGTAGATGATTTTATTAGAATGCTTCCATTTGAATTAACAGTAGATCAAGATAAAGCAATAGAAGAAATATATAAGGATATGACATCTTGTAAAAGAATGAATAGGATGCTTCAGGGTGATGTTGGTAGTGGTAAAACAATAGTAGCAGTTATTGCTTCATATATAAATTATTTATCTAAAAATCAAACAGCTCTTATGGCTCCAACTGAAGTACTTGCTACTCAACATTATGAATCAATTAAAGTGTTACTTGAAAATACTAATATGAGAGTAGGATTACTTGTTGGTAGTATGAAGAAGAAAGATAAAGATGAAGTAGTAGAAAAACTAAAAAGCGGAAAAATTGATTTATTAATAGGAACTCATGCACTGCTTAGTGAAAATGTTATTTTTAAGAATTTAGGTCTTGTTATAACTGATGAACAACATAGATTTGGTGTAAATCAAAGAGCTAATTTAAAAAATAAAGGTTTGCTTCCAGATATATTATATATGTCTGCAACACCAATACCAAGAACATTTGCATTAACTATATATGGTGATATGGATATATCAAATATTAAAACTAAACCTAAGGGTAGACGTGAGATAAAAACTATTATTAAGAGTGAAAAAGAATTAGTAAGTGTCTATGAACTTATGAAAAAAGAAATAGAAAACTCTCATCAAATATATATAGTATCTCCATTAATTGAAGAAAGTGATACTATAGATTTAACAACTGTAAATGAAATAAAAAGAAATATAGAACTTTATTTTCAAGGTAAAGTAAAAAGTTCTATAATGCATGGTAAATTATCTCGTAATGATAAAGAAAAAATAATGAATGAATTTAAAGAAGGAAAAACTAATGTATTAATATCAACTACGGTTATTGAAGTAGGAATAGATGTAAAGAATGCTACTATGATAGTTATTTATGATGCAGAAAGATTTGGACTTGCAACATTACATCAATTAAGAGGAAGAGTTGGAAGAAATGAATTTGAATCAACATGTGTATTAATCGGGAATGAAGATTGTGAAAGATTAAGAGTTTTACAAGAGAGTAACGATGGATTTTATATAACAGAAAAAGATTATGAAATGCGTGGAGAAGGAGATTTATTTGGCGTAAAACAAAGTGGCGATATGGAATTTAAGATTGCTAATTTACATCAAGATATGAAGATATTATTACAAGCTAAAGCAGATTCTAAAGATTTTTTAGATGAAAATATTAAGAATAATTTTGAAAATTATATAGAGTATGCTAAAATAATAAATGAACTTACAAATTTAGATTAATTAAGGAGGGATAATCATGGGAAGAGCTCATGAAGTAAGAGCAAAGGCAATGGCTGCTACTGCGGCTAAAAAGTCAAAATTATATTCAATTTATGCAAAAGAAATTATAAAGGCGGCTAAGAGTAATCCAGACCCTGTTAGTAATGATGCTTTAAGAAGAATTATAGAAAAAGCAAAAAAAGAACAAGTGCCATCAGATGTAATTAATAGAAACTTAGATAAAGCTAAAAAAGGCGAAGGGGAAAATTATGAAACTGTAGAATACGAAGTATTCGCACAAGGTGGAAGTAATTTAATAGTTAAATGTTTAACTGATAATCCAAATAGAACAATTACTTTTGTTAAAACAGTACTTAATAAGTGCGGAGGTAAAATGGCTACTCAAGGTGCAGTTAGTTTTATGTATGAACATTTAGGCGTTGTTGGAATTAAAAATCATAGTGAAGAAGAAGTAATGGATGCACTTATTAATGGAGATATTGATGCTAATGATATTGAAGTTGAAGATGATGGAACAATAGTTGTTTATACTGAAGTATCTGACTTAAATAATGCTAAAAAAGCACTTGAAAATGCATTTGAAGGAATAACATTTGAATTAGATGAAATATCTTATTTTGCTAAAGATACTATTCATCTAGAAGGTGAAGAAAAAGAAAAATTTGAAAGATTACTTACTATGCTTGATGATATAGATGATGTAAGTAATGTTTATCATAATGTAGAGTTGTAAAAACTCTATTTTTTATGGTATTATAATATTGGTGATAATATGAAGTTTAAAGATAAAAGAAATGATGATTTGATAGATGAATATAATTCAATAAGATTTAATCCTAATGTTATTGGTTATGGTAGAATAATAAGTAGAGAAGCTAGCGAAGAGAAAAAAGATTTTGCAATAGCATCTATATTATCTCTTATGAGTATGTGTGGTTATTATGATGAAATTGTTAGAGACAATAGTAATCTTAGCGAAATGGATGTTGTTAAAAAAATGATAAATAATGCTAAAGAAAAAATAGAACAATATAATCATGAAAGTCAAGAATTAAGAGGTAGATTATGAGTATTAAAATAGATGATGTTATTGAATTTAATAATGGAGAGTATTTAGTTTTAGATGTAATTAATAGAAACGATAATACTTATTTGTATCTTATAAATAATCATGAGTTTTTAAATGATATATCTATAACAAAAGTTATTAACAAAGAAGGAAGATATGAATTTGCTAATATAGATGATAATAGTGAATTTGATTTTGTTATGAATAAAATATTTTTAGATTTAAGTGATGATATATTAGAATTAGTTGGTGATGAATAAAACTTAAGTATTTAAATATGCTTAAGTTTTTATTGGATTTAAACTAATATTTAATTATCATATTAAAGCATAATTTTTTAAATAATAATACTTTTATTTAAGTAAGAAGTGTGCTATAATTTTACATATAAAAAGTTGAATAGGGAGTGAAACTATGACGTTTGAGATGTTTTTTTCATCATTTTTTACGACATTATGGTCATGGGATTTGGGAATAGTTAATACTATACTATTATTTTTTGACGGAATAATCTATGATTTAGTTGCAAAGATATATGAATTATTTACATTAGTAAGTCAATTGAATTTTAATTATTTAGGGGCAATTATTGCACCATTGATAGATAGGATACAAGCAGTAATAATGGTTTTTATTATGTTTAAATTAGGTATTGCGCTTATTCAACTTATGATAAATCCTGATGATGCCCCTAAAACCGGGCCAAAATTAATAAAAAATATATTTATTGTAGGAGCAATGCTTACCTGCTATAATTTAGTATTTAGTGCTTTAAATGAATTTAGTATGTTAATAATTGGTGTTCCAGAAAATTATTCATTTACTACATTAAATAGATTAGCGGGTGTTACTAATACTACTGATGATAATGAAGGCTTAATAAACAGATTTATATTTGGAAAAGATTTTAATAATGTAGAAATAGGAGATTTCCTTGCATTTGAGACTCTTAGTATATTTATTAGAGATGCAAAAGATGAAACACAATCTACAATACTTGAAAAAACTATTGCTGATGGAGATGGTTATAATTTTAATAAGGTAAGTAACTTAAGTAACCAAGTTGGAAAAGATGTTTTATATTCTCCATTTGTAAGTGGCTTGGTCGGATTATATGTTATTTATTGTATTGGTTCAGTAACTATTGAAGTAGCAGTGAGAATGTTTAAATTAATGGTTCTACAATTATTAGCACCAATAGCTATTATTTCAAAACTAAATGAAAAAGAAAATATGTTTAATAATTTTGTTAAAACATATATACAGGTATATATGTCGGCATTTATTAGAATAGCAACGGTATTAATAATTAATGTATTTGTTGGAAAATTTATTATTAATATTGATGACTTTTTTGGTGGAACATTATCAGATGCCACTGGATTTGGAACAAAAATGTTTTTAACACTTATAATTATCATAGCGGGATATACGTTTGCTAAGTCATTACCTGATTTTATTAAACAAATTACAGGAAAAGAAATTGGAAAGACAGATAAATCATTTGGTAATTTGATTGGTTCTATGGCTGGAATAGGTATTGGAGGCGTTGCTGGTCTTGCAGCTGGTATATCATCTGGTGCAGGAGTCGCTGGAACAATAGCGAATATGGGAGCAGGTGCTTTCAGTGGTGGAGTTAATGGATTCAAAGGTAATAATATTTCAGAAAAAATTAAAAATATGTCTGGTAGTGTTAAGAAAGATATTGCAAGAGCCGATGATTGGGGAAGACGCGGATTTGGCAATGTAGTAGGTGGTGCTGTACATGGTGCTATTGGTACTAAAGGTAGACAAGATATGCAAATGTATAAGTATGATCAAGCAAGTGGTGCATTAAAAGCATATGATGCGGCACAAATTGAAGCAGTTAAAGATTATAAAGTTGGAGATTCAACTACAGGCTTTTCTTGGGGACAAGAGACAATTACAGATGCAAGTGGAAACGAAAGAACAGTAAATGTTGAAGATTACTATTCTAAAGGATATGAGAGTCTAAAACTTGGAGAAGATAAAGATGCATTTGCAAATCAAATGATAGAGTATGATACAAGTTATATTAATTCTATGGCACATTTAGAAGCTGCAAATGCTAGTGGAAATGAAGCTGAAATAGAAAGAGCTAAAAAAGAACTTGCAGAGGTAAAGACTGCAAGCTTAGATCGTGCTAAGAATCTTTATGATAGAAATAAAAATGCGACTAAGAACGATAATATAGATGCTAAGAGAGCTGCAGCAGAAGGTGCTGCTAAGAAAGCTGGAATTGAAATTAAAACGAAAGATGGAGCTATAGATGTTAAAGGAACAACCAAAGAAATTACCAATAAGAAACATGAACTTGAAAATAAAACATCATATGGTCAAACACATGGTGCTAGCAAAGATAAATAGAATTTAAGAAAAGAAAGGAAAAAAGAATATGAATCAATATTTAATACCCGCCAACAGCAAAAAAAGTCAATTAATATTAGGCGTATTCACTATGACTGATTTATGGATTGCTATAGGTTCTGGAGTTATTTCGCTATTATTAATGCTTGCTATTCCTGGTGATCAATTATATATTTTAGTTATAAAATTACTGCCACTTGCAACAGGATTACTTCTTGTAGTACCAATACCACATTATCATAATGTTCTTACATTTTTAAGAGAGGTATTACTATTTATAGTTAATGAAAAGGAATATATATGGAAAGGATGGTGTGCGACAAGCGATATTTATGGCGAAGAAACTAGAAAAAGCACAAACTGAAAGTTGGTTACCTATTAAAGGAATACAAAACGGTGAAATTATTTTAGACAATGGAGTTAGAGTTACTGGTGTAAAAGTAAGGCCAAGAAATATATTTATTTTAGATTATAATTCTCAAAATAATGCAATATTTAATTTAAGAAACTTTTATAATACAATCGATTATCCTTTTTGGTTAATTGTATCTGATAGACCGGTTGATATAAATGTATATCTTGCACAATTAAAATTATTGTATAATTCAGTCCAGGCTCAAGCAATTAGAAAATTGGTTAGAGAAGATATTGATAAGGCTAATTTGTTTATGAGTAAGGAAGTTAGTGTTACTGATACTGAGTACTTTATATTATTTAAAGATAAAAGGCCTGAAATGATACAAAAGAAAATACAAAATTTAGTATCTGGACTTGCTAGTGCAGGATTACAATCTGCTCAAGTTAGTAATGATGATTTAAGAGTCTTAATAGATGGATTTATGAATGGTGGCGATACCACTAAGTTTGGGACGGTGATGAGTACAATATGAGCGTAAGTTTTAAAAGCCAATTGGCTCCTAAGGGATTAGAATTTAGACCTTCTGAAATGATAATTAGTGATAAATATTGTGCTATTTTAACAATAATTAGTTATCCTAAATCTATAAGTGAAGGTTATCTTGCAAATATTACTCAATTATCAGGAATCAAAGTATGTATTAAACATATTCCAATTGCATTTTCAGTACTATCTAAAATGCTTAATAAAGAAATAGCAGATATGAAATCTAGATATTCAAATGAGCATGATAGAACTATTCAAGAACAAATAAGACAAGATTACGAGAGTATTGAGGATTTTATTTCAATGTTAACTGCTACTCAAGCGAGAATATTCGACTTTCAAATGCATATTATGATTTCTGCTGATTCTCATGAAGAATTAGAAAATAAAAAAGTACAAGTTAAAAATTATTTAGATGCCATGGGAATGAAAGGTATTGTATTAAGATTTGAACAAGAAAAGATTTTAAAGAGTATGCTTCCTATATTTGAAAAAAATGATATTGAAGATAGAGTTGGAACACCAATACCATCAGTTACTATGGCTGCGATGTATCCATTTGTATTTGATAGTATTAAAGATCCTGGACTTTCATGCTTATTAGGTGTTGATTATTCTGGTGGTGTAATTTTATTTAATCAATTTTTATATCAAACTAAAAAAGAGTTTAATAGAAATAATGCTAATATGATTATACTAGGTACTTCTGGTAGTGGTAAATCTACTGCTGCTAAAGTATTACTTAGGGCAAATATTAGAAATGGTCATAAAATTGTAGCAATTGACCCTGAAGGTGAACTTCAAGAAATGACTAAATTATATGGTGGAGACTTTATTGATTTAGGTAAAGGTGGAGACTTCGGTATGATTAATCCACTTGAAATAGTATTAGATGCCGATGAAGAAGAAATGGCTGAAGGTACTGGTTATGCTGTACTTACTCGTACTCTTCAAACTTTAAAAGCATTTATGAAATATTATAGTCCTGATATTGAAGAGGATGTTCTTACATTATTTAGTGAGGTTGTGCAAGATACATATAAAAGATATAAAATAGATTATGATACAGATTTTACTAAAATATTATCTCATGATTATCCTACATTTGATGATGTTTATGCAACAATAAAAGGTAGACTTTTATCAATGACTGAACATACTCATGAAAGAGATATTATGGAAAGATTAGAACTTAAAATCAGACCATTGACTAAAGAATTAAGATATTATTTTACAGGTAAAACTACAATTGATACTGATGCAGACTTTATTGTATTTAATATTCGTGAATTAATGAATGCTGATAATAATATTCGTAATGCATTGTTCTTTAATATTTTGAAATATGCATGGGGACTAACATTAGATAGAGAAATTAATACAATATTAATGGTTGATGAGGCACATATGTTGCTTGCTGATCAAAATACTTTAGGTGCTGAGTTCTTGGCTCGTATTCAAAGAAGAAGTCGTAAATATAATACTGGTACGATTATCATTACTCAACAACCTACTGATTTTGCTGCACCAAATGTACTAATACATGGTAAGGCAATATTTGATAATGCTTCCTATTATTTAGTGATGGGATTAAAAAAGCAAGCAGTTGATGATTTGAGTAAATTGGTTGATTTAAATGAACAAGAAAAAGATTCGATTAAGAGATATAGTCAAGGTCAAGCATTGTTTGTATGTGGTAATAGAAGAATGAGAATTAATGTTATTGCTACACAACAAGAGTTAGAATCATTTGGTTCAGGTGGAGGATTCTAATAGAATCCTCTTTTTTAAAGGAGAAGTAGTATGGCTAGTAATGGAAATGCAAATAATGGAGTAGAAGAATCATCAAATAATAATATTTCAAGTTCTTCAACTACAGGAAGTAATCCTGTGGGTTTTTCTGGTGCATTAAAGCCAAATAAAGCAGATATAGATGCAATAAATAAAAGAGGTACAAACGGAGTAGAGCATTCTAAAACATTTAGAAAAAATAATAATCTTGAAAAGCAGAGAGTAAGAACTTCTGAACTTGATAATGATGGTCTTGAAGATAAAACTAATTCTAAAATTGAAAGTAAATCTTCTAATACTAAAACTGATAATAAAGGAAAAGGAGAAAAATCAAAAAGTAAAAATAGTAGTGTTGTTGATATAGTATCAAAAAAGACTGGATTAAAATCCAAGTTATTAAAATTAAAACTTAAATTAATTATATTAGGTATAGTTTTGTCATTTTTTGTTATTATTTTTATAATTTCATATTTTATTGCCGCTTATGATGCATTATTAAATTCAATATCATCATTTTTTGGCATTTCCGAAACTGAAAGTGAAGAATCTTTATTGAAAAATGAAAAGTACTATATTGATCCTGAAACTGGAGAAGAATATAATACAGATGAATTAGTTGAGATGTTAAAGGAAGATGAACAATGTAAAACTACTTTTTTTAATGGTTTAAGTGATTGGTTAGATATGTTTGATGGTACAATAGACAGTTTTTGTACTTATACTAGATATGTGAAAAAAAGTATTGAAAAATTAGAAAAAAAATATCCAACTCTTCATATGGATAGAGCTTTAGTATTATCAGGAATATTTTATGGATACGCAGCTCAACCAAATTATTCTGAGTATATAGATAGTTATAATGCACCATATACAATTAGTGCGGCAGAACATTATGAATCTTTAATGGATATGCTTAAATCTGGTACTCTTACAGTTGATGATTTAGATGATATGATTAATAATGCAGTTGCCAATCATACACATCCTTATTATGAATGGCAAGTAGAAGATATATATGATAGAAAAGGAAAATTAATTGAATCTGTTGGTAAGTGTATTAAACAAGAGCAACAAGATGTAAAATATAGTCTACTTAGATGGCAAATGTTTTTAAGATTTGGAGATAGTACAGTTAAAACCTATGATAAATTAATGATTAGAAAGAAAGCTTGGGCGTCATCTGATGTTGAATGTAATGGTACTGTAGATGATGCTACATTACTAGCAAAAATTTCTGCATCTGGAGCACCTAAAAATACTATTGATAATTCTGTTAGAGTTGCGCAAAAATATTTACAAGAGTATGAAGATCCACCTAATATGAATTTATTTGAACAAAAGGCAGAAATAGAAGGATATGAAAAAGATGTCTTTGAATCATATAATTATAAAGATATATCAGTTAATTTTGATTATGTTAATGGATTTGCCTATAATAGATTTCCATACTTTAAAAGAGCATATGAATCTAATATGACTGAACTTTATTATGATGAAGCAATTACTCCAAAAGTAATTGAAACATTAATATTAAATTCAGAAGAAAAGAAAACGGTAATGAATGATATACTTAATTTTGAAGATCAAGATAATCCTTTAGCATATTCAAATTTTGGTACGATGTGGTCATCTGTTGGTGGAGCATATTGTGCAGATTATGTTGCAGTTCCATTTAATCAAATAGAGGTAATTATTAAAGATTGTGATGGTAGAGAAATAGGCAAAACTAGTTTTAAAGACTATATTATGGGTGTAGCTTATGGAGAAGTAAGTGATAGACATGATGATTATGTTAAATCTGAAATGGTAGCCGCTATTAGTTATTCTCTTGCAAGAAGAGGAAATTATACAAAAGTTCCAACTATTACTATGAAATCAGGAAACTGTGATCAAGTTTATTGCCCAATGAATTCAGGGTGCTCTAGTAATAAATCTAATTTAGATTGTGGTGGATTTTCATGTACTTCTTATTATCCAGGTACAGGTTATACTATGTATCATGGTGCAGCGGGAGATGCATTAATACAAAAATATGCAAGGTTATATGATGAAGCATCTCAATTCTTACTTGTTAAAGATGGTGCTGTATATAGTGCTGGCTATGTTTCAACTGTTCAAAATAAGTGGTATGAAATGGCTAAGAGTGGTATGTCATTTACTCAAATAATGCAAGAAACTTATGGTCCAGATGGTGCGGAACTCGTTCAGTGTATAAATATTGATGATTCTAATAATTCATCAACTATAGCCGATAATAGTATGGGAAATGGGCCTAGTACAGATAGTGTAACAATTAAGAAAGTTGGTAATACTATTAGTGAAAAGTATGATAAATTATCTCCAGATTTAGGTAAATTTTATGGTTATTCATACAATGATGATCCTGTTGGTAGAGATATTACTATTAACCCAGATTGGATTAATGCAAATATTATAACAATTAATACTACTTGGAATACATCATATAGAGTTAATACACAAGCAAAATATAATTTTGAACTTGCTTATAAAAATATAGGAAATATACTTAATAATGGTGTTAAATTAAGTGATGGAAATATATGTAAATATACAATTGATGACTTACAAGGCGGAACAACATTTGAACAAAGAAAATCATCAAGTGGTTTATTTAGTGAAGCATCTTATGGAATTGTTCAATCGTGGAATTATAATAAAGTATATACAATCAATAATAAAGTTTATAAACCATATTCTAAGGGTAGTACGATAAGTGATTATAATGAATTTGTAGAGGCACTTGGAAGAGAAGAAGATTGTAGAAATATTAATTATATTTTATATAAATATGCGTATGAACCGGCAGGTTTTGTTTGGGGAAAAAATAGTGATAACTATGATAGTTCATTATTTAAAATAAATTATTAATATAAGGAGGAAGAATGAATAAAGAGAAAAAAATTACATTTATGATTATTTTAACTGCAATAGTACTTTTATCTATTATTACTATTCCTCTTATTATCAAATATAATATAGAAAAAGATAAAGATAATTTTCCTGAATATAAAGATATCGATATTGATGAAGATTTATTGAGTAATGAGCAAACTTATGAACAAATAAAAAAAGACTTACAAAATGATTTCTACTTTAATAAACTTGCAATAATGACAGATTATGATTATAAAGAGTCATCTACTGAAAATTTACAAGACTTATTATGGCATTTTATATTTAATTATGAATTATCTAATGACAGTTATTTTTCATATACTGATTCAGCAAATGGTAAATATTGTTTCAGTAAAAAGAACTTAATAAATGCTTTTAATGAATTTTATAAGTTGGATATTACAGATAAATATAATTATTTAGAAGGTTATTATAAATATGTTTATATTAGTTCAAAAGGATATTGCTTAGATTTTAAAAGGGTATCTGATGAGTATGATAATAATATAAAAATAGCTATTGAGAGAATGTCTATTCTTGGTACTACTATAACAACAGATTTATATGTTTATGAATACTATGCAAGTTCTACTAATGAAAAATATTATGAAAATTTATTAGGGCAAGCAATTGATAGTAAAGATTATTCCAAAGCTAAGACATTAGTTGAAAATTACTTAAATGGTACAGTAACTCATAAGCAAATACAATTTAAAAAGAATACTAGAGGAAAATATTTTAAATATCAAATTTTAGTTAGTAAAAAATTAGTTTATTAATGAAAAAAAATATATTATATTGTATAATATATTTGTATGAGGTGAGACTATGAAGTTGAAATTTAGAGCAGAGAAAAAAGATTTTATAATATTTCTTATTTTTTGCGGAGTATTGTTATACTTAGTTGCTGTAGCTGTAGTTAATTTAAATAGTTTTGCAGTTGATGGAGTATTTAGTGGTTTAAATCCATTACCTGCATTTTCATTAGATTTTATATTTTATACATTAGTTGTGTATATATTTGTAATAGCTGCATTAATGCTTGGTTGTTCTTCTTATTTTTTCGAAAGAGAAAAAGGTTTTGGTATATCAACTGAACAAAAAAGTAAAAATGATGGTTATTCAAAACTAATGTCAGATAGTGAAATGAAAAAAGATCGTGGTATTGTTAAAATTAAGCTAACTGATGATACTTATGAAGGAGGAGGTATTCCATTTATAAATGATGGAGTAAATGCATGGGTAGATAATAGTGGAGAACCACACGCACTTATTATGGGTGCTTCTGGTTCTGGTAAAACACAATGTATGATGTTTCCTCTTCTTAAAATTCTTGCAAGACATGGAGAAAGTGTTATTGTAACAGACCCTAAAGGTGAATTATATGAAGAATGTGGAAAGTTATTGCAGGAAAAGGGGTATAAAGTTATATTATTAAACTTCCGTGATCCTAAAGAAGGATCCGCATGGAATCCATTTAGTTATCCATATAGAATATATAAAGAAGGAAATGTAGATAAAGCAAATGAATTGTTACAAGACCTTGCCAGTAATATATTAATAGATCCAAATAATAAAGCAGAACCATTTTGGGAACAAACAGCATCTAACTTTTTCACAGGATTATCACTAGGCTTATTTGATGATGCTCCTGAAGAAGAAGTTAATATTAATAGTATTAATATGATGGCGGAAGTTGGTGAGGATAGAATTGGTCCATCAACTTATATAAAAGAATATTTTAAAGCTAAGGGAGAGTTATCTCCTGCCTATATAGCAGCAGCATCTTGTATAAATGCACCTAATGAAACTCGTGGTGGAATTATGTCTACATTTAGAACAAAGACAAGAATTTTCTCATCACAAGAATCATTATCAGAAATGCTTTCATATAGTGATTTTGATATTAGGGATATTGGAAAAGAAAAAACTGCAATATTCTTAAAAGTTCACGATGAAAAAACAACTTATCATGCTCTTGCTACTATATTTGTAAAACAAGCATATGAAGCATTGATTGCAACGGCTCAAACATTTCCTAATTTAAAACTTCCTTATAGAACTAATTTTATATTAGATGAATTTGCAAATATGCCTGCTATTAAAGATATTGGAACAATGATAACTGCATCTCGTTCAAGAAATATTAGATTTAGTTTCGCTATTCAAAACTTTTCACAATTAAATCAAGTATATGGAAAAGAAGTTGCAGAAACAATTAAAGGTAACTGTGGAAACTTTGTTTATATCATGAGTACAGAATTAGCTGCTTTAGAGGAAATTAGTAAATTACTTGGTGATCAAAAACCTGATAAACCTAAAAAAGATGAACCAGCGCCACCAATTAGACCATTATTTACTGTAAGTGATTTACAAGCGTTAAAAGAAAATGAAGTTATATTTAATAGATTTAGAAGTATGCCTTATAAAACTAAACTTACTCCAAACTGGAAAATTGACTGGGGAAGAAAATATGAAAAAATGGGATACTCTCAAAGGCCACCACATGAAGTAAAGGTTTTTGATTTAAAAGATTTTGTTCAAAAGTTAAAGGATAAACAAGGAGTTCCTGTTGGATCAGGAATGCCTGGTGGTTTTAGTGCTGGTATGCCAGGAATGGTAGGTATGCCGGGAATGGTAGGTGGAGGTATGCCAAATCCATTTGCTAGTCCAGGGCCTGTACCAGGAGGTAGAGGATCATCATCTGGAATTGTACCTACGAGTCTTGATGACTATGTTAGAAAACTTGATGAAAAAATTGCTGAGCTAGAAAGAGAAGAAGCAGAAGAAAAAGCAAGACAAGAAAAAGAAAAGCAAGCATTATCACAAGGTGTAGTAGAGCAAAAAGAAGTTGTGAAAGAAAAGACACAAGAAGAAATACAAAAAGAAATGAATGATATATTTAATCATAACTTAAAAGGAATTACAAGTGAAGAGGAAAAAAATACACAACAATCAACTTACGAAAATATAGAGAATCCTAAAGTTAATGTTGATGTTGATAGTGTTGTTGTAAAAAACAATAATAATGATGATGATTTCTTTGATGATTTCTTTGGAAGTGAATAAAAAATTAAACCCTTTATGGGTTTTTTATTTTAAAATTTTTCATAAACTACATTAGGTGGTTTATATGAAAATAATAGATGTTAGTGATAAATATACTTATCAGACTAGTCATTTAAATGGAAGCATAAATATTCCTTATGATGAATTAATTAATAATTATAGGAAATATTTAAATAAAAAAGATAGTTATTATTTATATTGTAAAAGTGGAAAATTAAGTAAAAGAGCAACGATGGTTTTATCATCTTTAGGATATAATGTATTTACTCTAGAAAAATAGTATTTTTTGTAATATAATTATTTTGATGCATATGATAGATTTAATACAAAACACAGTTGATTTTATTTTAAGTACTGGTATTTATGGAGTTGTTTTTTCATGCTTTATAATATTAATTGAATCAATATTTCCTATTATACCGGTTTTAGTTTTTACATCAATTAACTTTATGTTACTTGGAAATATACTTGGATTTTTAGTTTCTTGGATTTTTACTATACTTGGATGTTTATTATCTTACTTTATATTTAGAAATGGATTTGGAAATCATTTTGAAAGATTAACTCAAAATAAAGAAAAGATAAAACAATATACTAAATTATTTAGACATATATCAACTGATAAATTATTTTTAATAGTGGCTTTTCCTTTTACTCCTGCATTTATAGTAAATATTGTTGCAGGCCTTGTAAAAATGGATTTTAAAAAGTTTTTAATTGCTATTATTTTTGGTAAAATAAGTTTAGTAATATATTCTGCATATATTGGATTATCATTTGTTGAAAGTATTCATAACCCAATTATATTACTAAAAGTTGCTATTGTAATTTTATTAGTATACATAGCGTATATAATATTTAAAAAAGTATTTAAACTAAATATATAGGAGGAGTATTATGGATTATATAATTATATGTTTGTTAATAATAGTGATAGTTTTATTAATAATATTAGTTTTAAGAAAAAATGATAATTCAGATATAAATGAAAAATTATCTAGAACAGAAATTAATGTTATTAAGGAAATAGGGGATTTTAAGCATGATTTTTCTAGCAATTTAAATAAAGATTTTAATACATTAAATGATAGGATTGAGCATAAATTAAATTTAATAAATCAAAAAGTTAATGAAAAGTTAGAAGATGGTTTTGATAAAACAAATAAAACTTTTAATGAAGTTATGAATAGACTTACTAGAATAGATGAGGCTCAAAAGAAAATAGATGGGCTTGGAAGTGAAATAATATCTTTAGAAAGTATATTAACTGATAAGAAGAGTAGAGGCATATTTGGAGAGGTTAATTTATATCATATTTTATCATCAATATTTGGTGAAAAAAATGATAATATTTATAAAACTCAATATACCCTTTCTAATACTCTAGTTGCAGATGCAATATTATTTGGACCAGAACCACTTGGTACAATTTGTATAGACTCTAAATTTCCTCTTGAAAATTATAGAAGACTTGTTGAAAAAGGACTTACTAGTACAGAAAGGGAAGCTAGAAGTAAAGCATTTGATAATGATGTTAAAAAACATATAGATGCAATAGCATCAAAATACATAATAGCTGGAGAAACAACTGATCAAGCAATAATGTTTTTACCAGCTGAAGCAATATTTGCTGAAATAAATGCTTATCATACAAATTTAATAAAGTATGCTGCGAGTAAAAAAGTATGGATAACATCTCCTACGACATTAATGAGTTTATTAACTATAATTCAATCAGTGTTAATGGGACTTGAAAGAGATAAATATACATCAGTAATTCATGAAGAATTAAATAAATTAGGTGTAGAATTTGGAAGATATAGAGAAAGATGGGATAAATTATCAAGAACTATTCAAACAGTTAATAATGATGTTGAAAATATACATAAAACTACTGAAAAGATTACAAAGAGATTTGATAGCATTAATAATGTTAAGATAGAAAATGATGATATTCAATTAGTAGAAAAACAGTAAAAAAGAATCACTTTAAAATGATTCTTTTTTTAGATTTTTATAAGTGTTTTTGTTGTAAAAATATGTCTAATATGATAAAATTAATTAAAGTAGGAGACTATGCAATTTAGAGGAGCAGTTTGACTATGAAGGAAAGAAGAATATTAGAAATACTTATTAATATATTATTAGATTTGTTAATTGTTATATTTGGAATTATATTGTTATTCTCAATATATAATAGTGCTCAGACAAAAATATTTGGCAATGATTATTCAAGTCTATTTGGTTATTCAGTATTTGAAGTACAATCAGGTAGTATGAGAGATAAGATAGATATCGGAGATTGGATTATTGTTAAATATAGTACAGATATTAAGTTAGATGATATTATTACTTATAAAAAAGATGATAATTTTATAACTCATAGAGTTGTTGAAGAGTATGTCGATACATATGTAACAAAGGGAGATGCTAATAACACTAAGGATGAGGCAATAAGCAAGAGTCAAGTCATTGGTAAAGTAGTTAAAATATTACCAAACTTTGGTATTCTTAAAAAAACTTTATTTAATCCAATTGTTTTAATAGCATTAATTATCACATTGTATTTATTCAGTTATGTATTTAGAAGTATTAAAAATAGTAAGGATGAAGCAAATATAAATAAAAATACAAGAACTAAAATAGATGCCCTTATAACAAGATTGTTAAATAAACTTATGTCATTAAAGGACAATAATAAAACTGAATCTAAAAAGAAGAATGTATTAGAAGTTGTAGAAGAGAGAACAATAGAATCTAATTCATCTTTTGAAGAGAATAATGATGAAGAAGATTTAGAAGATGATATAGATGAAGAAATAGAAATAACACCAATGGATATGGAACAAACAAGATTCTTTAGAATGGTTAGTGTTAATAAAGGTGATGTGGATGGAGTTTATAATAAAAAGAATATAAAAAAATCAGAAATAATAATTGAAGATTCTAATATTAGTGAAGAAGAGATAGAAAGTAAAACAGAAGCTGAAGTAAAAAAATGCGTAACTGAATTACAAAGCAAAAAGAAAAAGTTTAAAAATATAATAGATAAGATAATGTATATTAAAGAAGATGAAATTAATTCAATAATTAATGTACTAAATAGAAAAGAAAAGTTCAAAACAAATGAAAGTACAATAAATGATAGTTTTTTAAAAACATATATATATGCTAGATATTATGGATTATGTGATGATGGAAATTTAGAATATAATTCTAAAAATATGAATTCTAAGATAAATGAAGTAATAAAAAATAAAGCCACTCAAATGATATCTCAGTATAAAGGTAGTGATAATTTATATGAAGAAAAAGTTGATAAATATATTAAGTTTTATATGCTTATAAATATTTTAGAAAGTTATAATATTCAGTTTAAAGATATAACTTCTAAAAGAGAAAGTTATAAAAATAAAATATTACCAGTACTTAAAAATGAATTGACAAGTGGTCTTGAACTTATGGATATAATTAATAAAATAATTATTATTCAAAAAGTACATTCTAAAATATTAAATTCTTCATTAGAGAAGTTAAATTCTAATACATTTTCATTGCAAGTAGAGAGTATTGATAAAAATATGTATGCAGTAAATTTAAAGCATAATATTAATTTTAGTAAGGTTTATAGTGATTATATAGTTGATAAAACTTATTCAGAAGGTGTAATCGCAGAAGATAAAACTATGATAATGATTACTATGTTAATTTCTATAATAGTTAATGATATGTTAAATAGTAGTTTTAAAAATAAATATTTTATACATGTACCATCTAGTGTATATGAAAAAAGAAATAAACTTGATAGAATATTTGATATGTTTGATGATGATAGAGGACGTGAGAGTATAATTATTGTTAATGACTATTATGAGGTAATTAAAAATAAAAAAGTTATTAAGGAACTTAAAAAATCAGGCTATCATTTTGCAATAGCATTTAGCAAAGAATCTGTCATTAATAGTAAAGATGCTAGCAATATAGTACTTGGAGAATATATAATTGCTAAAAATGAAGTAGTTGAAAAAATTAAACTTATGGAATTTATTCCAGAAGAATTAAAAGATAAAATAGTTAATGATGATGCTTATTTAAAAATAATAGATTAGTGGGAGGTAAAATATGAATACATTTTTAAGATTCTTTTATGAATTTATTTCTGTATTCTTTGATGGCTTATTTAGTGGTTTTAAAGGCTTATGGAATGGAATTAAAGAAATGTTTAAAATTAGTAAGTATGCAAAAATATTAGGAGAATATAAAGAAAGTTTTAATGGTAATGAAAAAGTATTCGTTATTTTATGTATAATCTTCTTAGTATTAATAATACTTATGATAGCTATGATTTTATATCTAGTAATCAAGAAGTTAATTAGAAGAGCTACTAATAGAATGAGTAGAGAAGAATTACTTGAAGAAATAGCAGGACTTAATGATAAAGTTCGTAAATTAATGAAAGAAAAAGAAGAATTAATGGCTATGAAAGTTTCCCAATTAGGATTAAATCCAGATGATAAAGAAAGTAATCAAAAAGATAAAAATAAAGATGGAGAAAATGAATCTGAGTCAGAAGAATTTGATAAAGAAACAGCTATTAGATTCCCAACTCTTACATTAATAGATGAAGAATATAAGAATTATAAGATTAAAAATTATGAAAATAACTTTACTTTAAAAGAGTTAGTTGATAATTTTAGATGTTTTGCAGCAAGTCAATTAAAATTATATTATTCAGAAACATTATTAAGACCTTTTATAGCAGGGCTTGCTTGTGGTAAATTAATTATTTTGCAAGGTATATCTGGTACAGGTAAAACTTCACTTGCTTATGCTTGGGGAAAATTTGTATGTAATGATTCTTGTGTTTCTTCTGTAGAACCTTCGTGGAGAGATAAAACTGATTTCTTAGGATATTTTAATGAACTTACTAAAAAATTTAATGAGACAAGAGCACTTGGTGAGATATATAAAGCAGGATATGATGATAATGTTCATACTATTATATTAGATGAAATGAATTTAGCTCGTGTTGAATATTATTTTGCTGATTTATTATCAATACTAGAAATGCCAAGGAGAGAAGAATGGTTAGTAGATATTGTTTCTAGTCCATGGCCAAAAGATCCTAAAAAAATAGAAAAAGGTAAACTTAGATTACCTGGTAATTTATGGTATATTGGTACGATTAATAATGATGATTCAACTTTCCTTGTTACAGATAAAGTTTATGATAGAGCAATGCCAATAGATATTAATGATAAAGTACCAGCTTTTAAATGTAGAGAACAAGAGGCAGTTCCTATGAATTCTAGTTATTTAGAATCATTGTTCCAAGAGGCAATTGATAAATATCCTCTATCTGATAAAACTTTAAACGAAGTTACTAAAATAGATGATTATGTAATTGAGCATTTTAGAATTGCTTTTGGTAATCGTATTATGAAACAATTAGGTGTATTTACAGCAGTATATGTAGCATGCGGCGGTAAAGAAATGGAAGCAATTGATTACTTTATTGCTAAGAAAATATTAAGAAAATTTGATCAATTAAGTATTTCTTATATTAGGGATGAAATAGATCCATTCATTTCATTCTTAAATAAAAATTATGGTAAAGGTACTATGAAAGAATGCATAGCATTTTTAGAAAGAATTAAGAAAAGTATATAGAAAGGATTAGATTTATATGGCAAATAAAAATAAATACTCAATTAATAAAATAGATGAAAATCTTAAAATTAATGTAAATCATTTTTTAAGTAATATAGAATCAGATATGTTATATAAGTCTAATTATTATGGTGATTTGTTAGATTTTGATTGGTTAGATGAAATAGAAAAAGCATGTCCTCATATAGATACTATTGTTAGAAATCCTAAATTAACATTAATTAAGGAAGAAGAAGTAGTTAAGATGGAAAAGGCTAAAGTAATAACAGTAGAAACTATTAAAGATTTAGCAAAACATACAAACTATATTGATAAATTTGATACTTCAAAGGATAAAGTTGAGCCTAAAAAAGTTCTAATGGTTCATAGTGAAGAAACATTTAATATATATGAAAATAGATTTTTATATACTTTAATAGATTGTATTGATAGATTTGTTGCAAAAAAAGAAAATGATTTTAAATCAGTTAATGATTTAAATGATACTAAATTTATTGAATATAGTGGTAATAGTAAAACTGAGACTGAAAAAATTCATATAGATCTTAAGATTACATCAGATATAATAAATGTTGATAATATTAATGATAATGTTAAAAAAGAAATTAAAGATGCTTTAAAAAGAATTAAGAGAATAAAAGAATATTTAGGTAGTTGGCGTAAAAGTGCGATGTATCAAGAATTAGAAAAACAGCATGTATCTCTTATTCAACCACCAATAAAGAAAACAAATATTATATTAAAAAATCCTAATTTTGGAATTGCAACAAAATTATGGGATTATTTAAGAAAATATGATTTAGAAGATTATAGTGAAGAAAGGTTAAGAAATGATATTGAAAGAGAAAAGAATGATTTAAAATCTTTAATAGATCATAGTTTCTTTATTAATTTTTGTGTACTATCTTCTATCAGTAAATATAAAAAAGAGCAAAGACAAAAAATATGTGATCATGCAGTAGTATTATTAACAGAGGAAATAAGAAATGTTATTTCAATACTTCAAAATAATGGTTATGAGATAACAGATGAAGAAATATTGCAAATGATGGCTAAAGAAATAAAGAAAAAACCTGTTAGTAGTAGATTAGCAGGTATGGAAGATGTTAAAAACAAATTTAAAACAGCAATGGATGAATATTTAGAAAGGACACAAGATTACTTGTGATAAGGATTAAATGAAGAAAGCGATAAAAATAATAAAGAATATTTTTAATGTATTAATTGTTACATTTGTAGTACTTTTTGTATTAGTAGTATGTTTACAAAGATTCAGTGATAACAAACTCTCAATATTTAGTTATCGTATGTTTACGGTAGTATCAGGAAGTATGGAACCTAAATATAAAGTAGGAGATGTGTTAATAGCTAAAGAAGTTGAACCATCAGAAATTAAGATTGGAGATCCAATTAGTTATTTAGGAAAGGTAGGTCAATTTAAAGATAAAGTTATAACACATGAAGTGGTTGAAATAGAGGAGTATGAACCTAAGAAATATAGATTTCATACTAAAGGACTTTCAAATATAGTTGAAGATCCAATTGTTGATGAAACTCAATTATATGGAAAAGTAATTTATAAAACTGTAATATTATCATTTATATATAGTATTGTTTCTAAACCAATAGGTATGTTCATATTAGTATTAGTTCCAATAATGTATATAATTATTTCTGAAATAATTATAACTTTAGTCGAAAAAGAAGAAAAAAGAAGAGGGCTAAAAAAGGAAACTAAAGAAGATAAATAAAAAATAAGCAAAAGGAGGCATTGAAGTGAAAGAAAGATATAAAACATATTTAAAATTGAATCTTGTTTCTATATTTTTTATAGCAGTTTCTTTTATTTCGATTTCTCTTGCATGGTTTGCTTATAGTGGACTTGTTCGTACTCAAACTGAAATAGATGTTAAAGCTTGGCATATAGAGTTTAATAAAAATGGAGAAGCCGTATCTAATAATGTAGTTATATCTCTTAGTGATATACAGCCTGGAATGAATAGTACATATGAAAAAATAAATATTAAGAACTATGGTGATTCTGATGCTAAAATATCATATAAAATAGAAGAGGTTAGAATATTAAATGAAGATTTAAGCATCCCAATTGAATTTGGTTTAATAGAAGATAAATTAGCTAATGATTATCCATTTAGCATTAATGTTTCCTTAAATAAAAAATATTTAGATGCTAAGACTGGCGAAGCAGTATTAAATATTGGTGTTGCTTGGCCACTTGATTCAAATACTGATGAAGAAGATAGCTATTGGGGAAATTTAGCTTATGAGTATCAACAAACTAATCCAGATGCTCCTTCTATTAAAATTGTGATAGTTATTAAAGCAGAACAAAATACTGATAATTATAAATATAATTCAGGAGATGTATTTTTATATGATGCTGTTAATAATGTTAAATGTGATAAATTAGGAAATACATGTATTAAAACTCATATATTAAATACTAATGTAAGTGAGGGTGATGAATTACTTTTACTTCCTGATTTATATGATACTTATCATAGTGGTACATTTAATGAGTATGATACTTTACTTACAAATACATGGGCTGTAGATAATAGAGATTTAAAATTAAGTGATATATTAAATTTAGTATCTCAAGATATTGACAATACTTATCTTATAAGAAATAATTTATCTGATAGAATAATAGGATACATTGAATATAATAATAGATTTGATAGTTATTTAAATAATATTATTAAACCTTATAATTCTTATATTAAATATGATACAACAAAATATAGTTTTTTATCATCTAGTAATTGTTATTGGATTAACACTGAATATAATGAAACTCAGGCTTTTGCACTTGTTAAAGATCAAAATAAAGGAAACATAATTACTCCATATGATAAAACAAATACTTGTAGTGTTATTCCTGTAATAACTTTAAATAAAAGTGTATTAATAAATGAATAGTTAAAGAACAATACTTCATATAAGGTATTGTTTTTTAGTAATAAAATTTATTAAATCAAATGCAATACTTAATTTGATAAATTATCGTAAGAAAAAAAGAATAACTTAATATTCTTTTTTAAATCTTTTGTGTAAATTGTATATTAGCTTTAATTTGTAAATTATCTTGAGTATTTGATACTTGAGTATCTGAAATATCATCCATTAATTCATTTTCTCCTTCATACCATTCAAAATATATTCTAATTGTAAATGGTTCAAATGAATAATTTTCTTCTTGATTATCATAAATTAAAGTTCCTTTTATTTGATTATTTTCAATATTATTTAATGTAAGTGTATCATTTTCATTATATGAGCTATCTATTAGTGAGTAATTACTTATTAATAAGTCTGGCATATCTTGATTTAATAATTCAAGTGTTATAGTGTAATCAAATGATAATTCTACATTTGTAGGATCTACTAAAATATCAAAATATCCTTTAGAAGTAGGAGCGAATGTATTTGCCTTTATATTTTCATTTTCTTCTAAAACTGGAGCAAGTACTATTTCTGAAGAATTATTATCTGTTATATCATTTTCATTAATTAATATTTGCCATTTAGAAAATTGCATTTCTAAATTACTTGCGGCATCAACAATATATCTAGAGTAAGTATTACTAATTAATGATATTGTAAATGTCGATACTATAAGTACTAATAATACTTTTAATTTATTCTTCATGTTACCTCCTCCTTATCTTTACTTTATTATATATTATACATTTAATATACACAATTATTTACATAAAAAAAGTGAAATAAAATGTAAAGTTTTACATATAATTTTACAATTATTACATAAATTAATGCTTGATTATTTAATATTAATATAATATTATAAGTCATAGGTGATTTTTATGGAAAATAAAAACAATATCAATAAAGAAATGTTATTTGCTAAATCTTTTTATCTTCTTGGAAAATCTATGGATACATGTTATGATTGTTCTTATTGTAGACTTAATGGGGAAAAGTGTGAGAGTAAACAATATGAAGTAATACCTAGTGATATTAATCCTATATTTACTAATTTGCCGGTTGCTGTTAATTTATTTTATGGAGATCCTTTGTTACAAATAGAACAAACTATTAAATATTTAGAACAATTAGAGCAAGCTGGTCATAAAGGAATAGTAACAATTATTACTAAAGGAGATTTTAGTAAGTTTCCTGATAGAGAGTTTAATTTAGATTTACATATTGCTTTTTCAACGTTTGGTGTAGATTCTTATTTAGATGGTAGTTCTATGAGTAGGTTTGAAAATAATTTGAGTCAAATTGAAAAACGAAAACATAATTATAAATATTCAATAGAGTATAGGCCAATAGTATATAATATAAATGATAGTGAAGAAGCATTTAATAGGGTAATTCAACTTGCTAAAAAATACAACCTTTCAATTGGATATTCTGGTCTTCAAGGTAAAAAAGAAAGTGTTAAAATATGGAATGAAATGGGATATTCTGAGTTACAGCCTTATCCTGGTTATAATTTTGGCCATAAGAAAATCATAGATGAAAAGGTTATTAAACTATTTGAAACAATAGCTAAGAGGGAAGGAGTGAATGTTTTTAGAAAAACTTCTTGTTTATTTTCATATACTCATGGACTTGATAGAGACTATAATGCTCATTATTATAGACCAAGTGAACTTGGATGTGAAAATTGTATAATGAGAGAAAAATGTATGGAATATAAAGCTAATTTACCTCTTGATAATAATTTAAGTGATATTATTCCATTTGATTATGAAATTGTTCATAAAGATAAACATATATGTATTCTAAAGCAAAAGGGTATATGTGAGTTCCCAACAGAGGATTGTGGAAAAATAAGTGGAAATATTATTAGAATTAACGATATAATAACAACATCAGATGTTAGGGTTATAAAATGGTTAACTGGTTACACAGTTGATGCTGATTTTTTTGAATCGCCATATATAAGTGAAAACTGGTCTATGGGACAAAAAATATTAAAAAAATAAAAATAAGTTTTTATAAATGGAAGTGTTTTATTTTAAATTATTAATTAATAAGTCATAATTTTTTAATAGTTTAATTAATTATGGTGATTAATAAAAGTTTTAAGAATTAATTATATTTTCTTTGAAAAATAAAAAAATAAGTAGTATAATAAAATATATCTTATAAAGAGTGATTGAGGGACTAGCCCTATGAAATCACACCAACCTATTAGATTAGGTGGTAAAGCTAGAACGATAAGATAACTTTAGTACTCAAGGTTATCTTGGGTATTTTTTTATAGGATAAAAGAAGGAGGATATATGAAATATTATAGTAATGAAATAGTGTTTAGAGGTCATCCTGATAAAGTGTGTGATCAAATAAGTGATGCTTTATTAGATGAATGTTTGAAGCAAGATAAGAATAGTTGATGCGCTATTGAAGTAATGGGTGGTAAAGGAAAGATATTTATTACTGGTGAAATTACTACTAAAGCAAAATTAGATGTAATTAATATTACTAAAAGAGTACTTAGAGATGTTGGTTATGATACTAATTATGAGATAGTAGACAACTTAGGAAAGCAAAGTGTAGACATTGCTCTTGGAACAAATGATAAAGTAGGTGGTGCTGGGGATAATGGAATGATGTTTGGATACGCATGTAAGCAAACAGATAAATATTTGCCACTATCTATGGTGATTCTTTAAGAATTTAGTGAATCTTATGATAAACTAAGAAAAAAAGATAGTAGATTTAAAAGTGATGGTAAAGCACAAATAACAGGTATTTATGATAATAATAAATTAGTAGCTATAAAATACTTTACTATTTGTTATCAAAATACAGAAACTCAAAGGGATAAGACAGATAAAATATTAATAGATATAGCTAATAATATAGTAAATAAATATCAAATTAATGTAGAAAACTATTTGATAAATCCAACAGGAAGGTTTTGTATTGGAGGTTTTGATGGAGATGCCGGACTTACAGGTAGAAAAATTGTAGTTGATAGTTATCAATCTTTTGCAAATGTTGGTGGTGGTGCTTTTTCTGGAAAAGATCCTAGTAAAGTTGATAGAAGTGGTGCTTATAAAGCAAGAGAAATTGCAAAAGAATATGTTAAAAATAATAATTATGAATGGTGTTTAGTACAATTATCTTATGCTATTGGTAAAGAAGAGCCACTAGCAATATATATAACAACCGATAAGGGAGATATAAATGTTCCTAAAAAGCTATATAAGGAATGCAAACCAAAAAATATAATTAAAGATTTAAATCTTAAAAATATATGTTATGAAGATAGGGCAAAATTTGGTCATTTTAGAGATTAATTATTTTTATATTATATTGTTTTAAGATTCAATTTCTTGTTTTAAAATAGTAAAGATGATAAAATTGTAAAGTAATTATATGTTTAAAGTATTATATTTCATTATATGATAAAAATAATTATTAGATAATTAAAAGAGATATCATGAAGGAAGTGAATTACATGTTTAAGTTAGTATCAAAATATAAGCCTAGTGGAGATCAACCACAGGCAATAGAAAAATTAGTAGAAGGAATAAATGAAGGTAAAAAGCATCAAGTTTTACTAGGTGCGACTGGAACAGGAAAAACTTTTACTATTGCTAATGTAATTCAAAGAGTTAATAAACCAACTTTAGTTTTAGCACATAATAAAACTCTTGCTGGACAACTTTATTCAGAATTAAAAGAATTGTTTCCAGAAAATCATGTAGAGTATTTTGTTTCATATTATGATTATTATCAACCAGAAGCATATGTTCCAAGTAAAGATTTATATATTGAAAAAGATTCATCTATTAATGATGAAATAGATGAACTAAGACATGCAGCAACTGCAGCTATAATTGATAGTAGAGATACTATAATTGTTTCTAGTGTATCTTGCATATATAATATTGGTGAAAAAGAAGAATATAAAAATAAAATGTTAAATCTTTATATTGGGCAAAAAATAGATAGAGATGTTATACTTGAAAAGTTAGTATCTATGCAATATGAGAGAAATACAATTGATTTTAAGAGAGGTACTTTTAGAGTAAGAGGAGATGTTATAGAATTAATACCAATAGGTGAAAAGAAAAATGGTATTAGAGTAGAATTGTTTGATGATGAAGTTGAAAGAATTAGTTTTTTTGAGCCTTTAACTGGAAAAACAATAAATAATGTAAAAACTGTTAGTATATTTCCAGCATCATTATTTGTAACTAGTGATGTTAAGTTAAAAGAAGCAACAAAAAGAATAGAAAAAGAGTTAATAGCTAGATTAAAAGAATTGCATGAAGATGGAAAACTATTGGAAGAACAAAGATTAAAAGAAAGAACTATGTATGACTTAGAAATGCTTAAAGAGACAGGATTTTGTCATGGTATTGAAAATTATAGTAGACATTTATCCTTAAGAGAAAGTGGAGAAACACCAACTACATTAATTGATTTTTTTCCAGAAGATTTTTTACTAGTTATAGATGAGAGCCATGTAACATTACCACAAGTAAGAGGTATGTATAATGGAGACCATATGAGAAAACAGACACTAGTTGATTTTGGTTTTAGATTGCCAAGTGCGATGGATAATAGACCATTAAAATTTGATGAATTTACAAGTAAATTAAATCAAACGATATATGTATCAGCAACACCAGGTGATTATGAGTTATCGCTTGTTAATAATAAAACTGTAGAACAAATAATAAGACCTACTGGACTTTTAGATCCTCTTATTGAAGTTAGACCAACTAAGAATCAAATTGATAATATATTAGAAGAAATAAATAAGAGAATTGAGAATAATGAAAGAGTTTTAATTACTACACTAACAATTAGAATGAGTGAAGAATTAACATCATATTTAAAAGAACTTGGATATAAAGTAACTTACTTACATAATGAAATTAAAACATTAGAAAGACTTAATATTATTAGAAATTTAAGACTTGGTAAGATAGATATAATTGTTGGAATAAACTTACTTAGAGAAGGACTTGATATTCCAGAAGTATCACTAATATGTATTATGGATGCAGATAAACAAGGATTTTTAAGAAGCGATAGAAGTTTAATACAAACAATTGGAAGAGCTGCTAGAAATGAAAATGGTAAGGTAATAATGTATGCTGATGTTATAAGTGATGCTATGAAAAAAGCTATTGATGAGACATCAAGAAGAAGAAGTATTCAAGAAAAATATAATAAAGAACATAATATTGTTCCAACTACTATAGTAAAAGAAGTCAAAGAAGCTATATCAAATACACAGGAAGAAGAAAAAATAGAAACAAAAAAATATTCAAAGAAAGAACTTAACGATATGATAGGAAGATTAGAAATTGAAATGAAAGAAGCAGCAAAAAAACTTGATTTTGAAAGAGCTACTGAACTTAGAGATGTTATATTTGAACTTAAAGGATTAAAATAGTGTTGATAAAAAAGTGATAAAATGATATCATATCAATGGGATGTGATTATATGAAAAGATTGCATTTTATGAAAAAAAGATTTAAGAGTATTTAAATTTTTTAAGTACTCTTTTTTAGTGAGAAGGAGTTTTAATGAAGGAGCAAATCGAAAAAGAAAAACTAAGATTAATGGTATTTCAAAGTGCTAAAGAGTTAGGAGAAAAAGTTGATAAGCATTTACTAGATAAATATGGACTTGATAGTGAACAATATACATTCATTGTTCCAATAAAAGAAAATTTTTTTGAGGATGGTCATTTTAAAGTAGAAATTGAAGAAACCGTTAGAGGAAAAGATTTATTTTTACTTACTGATATTGGAAACTATTCTATTGAATACACAATGCATGGCTTTATAAATCATACAAGTCCACAAGATTTATTAATGCAATTAAAAGATGGAATTAATGCTAGTAATTGTCATGCTAAGAGTATTAATATTGTAATGCCTTTATTGTATGCAGGAAGACAACATAGAAGAAATACAAGAGAATCCCTTGCTTGTGGAGCCGCATTAAGAGAAATTGATAATTTAAGTAGAATAAAAAGTTTTATTACTTTTGATGCACATGATCAAGGCGTTGAGCATGCTGTTCAAAATATGGAATTTGATAATTTTTATGTAACTAATACTATATTAGATGAATTTATTAAAGATTTAAGTATTGAAGAATTAAAAAATCTAGTATTTATTGCTCCTGATACTGGTGCGACGGGAAGACGAAATGTATATTTAAATTCATTTGCTAGTCCATATATTAATAGAGAAGCAGGAGGATTTATTAAGCAAAGAGATTATAATAATTTAGTTAATGGAAAATATCCAGTAGTATCTCATGATTACTTTGGAAATGGTAATTTAGAAGGCAGAACAGCTATTGTTACAGATGATATGATATCAAGTGGTGGTAGTATGTTTGATGTAATAGATGAACTTAAGAAAAATAATGTTTCTAAAATATATTTAATCGTAACATATTCACTATTTACAAGAGGTATAGATAGATTTGAAGAATATTATAAAGAAGGAAAATTAGATGGAATATATACAAGTAATCTATCTTATATTCCAAAAGAATATCAAGATAGAGAATGGCTACATATATGTGATTGTAGTTATGCTCTTGCTGATATTATTTACAATATTCATAATGATTTATCGATTTCATCAATATTAAGAGATAAATCTGCTCCAATAAAATTATTAGAAAAGAAGTTTAATGGAAATCAAAGATAAAATCATTTAATGAAAAATCAAAGGGATTATAAATTTTTTGACAAGTTGCATAAAATATGATACAATCATTAAACATCTCAAACAAAGGAGGAGGATTATAGAATGGAATATTTTAAAAAAATGTTACAGAATTATGATCAATTTGATATTGAGCCACATATATCTTATAGTAAAGGTGCACTTGAACAATTAGCGATGGAAGAACCTATATTAGTAATATGGACTAAAGAATATCAAGGAGTAAATATTACTAGTTATACTGAGTATGCAGAATATATCAAAAATGTAAAAGATAGATGTGATAAATATAATTTAAATGAAGAAGCTCATTTACCAGAAGTTATCAAAGTTATAACTGATAGTTATACTACTAGTGAAATTATGGATATACTTATGAGTCATGTTGGTAGAGAGAGATTAGAACTATTAAGTAAGCTTAATGATAATAAAAAATTGCATTCAAGAAAATAAGATAGAAAATATGAAAGTTTCTATCTTTTTTATAGTTTTACCCTTGACAAAAAGTTTAATTAATTGTAATATCTATTCATAATTTATTTTTTTGAGGTGATCGTATGAAAATAAATAATATAATTAATAAAAAAATAATTTATTATTTTCATATGTTTACCATGCATAAAAGTCGTAAATGAATAATTGCGACTTTTTTTTATAAGAAAAGGGTGTGAGATTATGAATAGTGTTACTTTAAAAGAACTTTTAGATTTGATTAATACTTATAATAGGGAAGATGTTGAAAAGATAAAAAAGGCATATGAGTATGCTAAAACTCTTCATAATGGTCAAATAAGACAAAGTGGAGAAGAATATATTACACATCCATTAAATGTTGCTTATATTTTAGCTGAGATGCATGCTGATAGTGATACTATTTGTGCTGGATTACTTCATGACACATTAGAGGATACTAATATTACTAAAGAAGATATTGCTCATGATTTTAATCCACAAATCGCATCATTAGTAGATGGCGTTACTAAATTATCTAAAATGAATTTTTCTAGTAAAGAGGAACAAAATTTTGCTAATACTAGAAAAATAATCACTAGTATAAGTGATGATGTTAGAATTATTATTATTAAATTAGCAGATCGATTACATAATATGAGAACACTTGAATTTAAAAGTGCTTTTAAACAAAAAGAAAATTCTGTTGAAACCATGGAAATATTTGTTCCTCTTGCGTATTTAATTGGTGCATATAGAATTAAGTCTGAACTTGAAGATATATCACTTAGATATTTAAAGCCAGATAAATACAAAGAAATAGAAGAAAAAAAACTTAGTGTTGAAGAATATTATAAAGAATGTGCAAATGAAATGTTATATAAGATATCTAGGATATTAAACGATAGAGAAATTCCAAATGAAATAAAAATAAGAACAAAAAATATTTATGGTATATATAAAAAAATGTGTGAAGGAAATAAAATAAATGATATTCATGATTTAGTAGCATTAAAAGTAATAGTTGATGAAATTGATAATTGTTATATCACTCTTGGTCTTATACATAGAGAGTATAAACCAATTAATAGTAGATTTAAAGATTATATTAGTTGTCCTAAAACTAATATGTATAGTTCGCTTCATTCAACCGTATTTGGTCCATCTGATACTATAATTCAAACGCAAATTAGAACATTTGATATGGATAAAATTGCATCATTTGGATTAACGGCATATTTTGATACAGAAAAAGGTAATGCAAGAGAAACTATGCAAAAAGCTTTAAATGAAAAATTTCAATTTTATAAATCACTATCAGAAATAGATAGTACTTTTAGTGATAATAGACAATTTGTTAATCAAGTAAAATATGAATTATTTTCATCTTTAATATATGTATATAATTCTAATGGAGATGTTATTGAATTACCAATTGGTTCAACTGTAATTGATTTTGCATATAAACTTGGAAGTGAAATAGGAAATACATTAGTTGGAGCAGTAGTTAATGATAGATTTGTAAGTGTTGATACTATTCTACATAATAAAGATAGAGTTAAAGTTCTTACTAACGAATTATCTTTTGGACCACGATTAGAATGGGAAAATAAAGTTCGTACAAGTTATGCTAGATCAAAAATAAAAGATTTTTATAATGGATAAATATAAAAAAGTAATTGTTTTATGATTTTAATAATATATTTAAGTGGTGAATATATGAAGAAAATTTTTATAACGATTATTTTTTTGTTTATGTTGATAAACAATGTTTATGGAAGTGAAGTTGATTTAGCAAAGAATGCAGAAAGTGCAATATTATTGGAAACATCAACTGGCAAAATTATTTATGAAAAAGATATTCATACTAAAAGAAGTCCTGCTAGTATGACAAAAATAATGACATTACTACTTACTATGGAAGCTCTTGATAATGAAATAATACACTTAGATGATAAAGTTACTATATCAAAAAATGCTTCTAGTATGGGTGGTACTCAAATATTTTTAGAAGAAGGAAGTAGTGTTGATGTTGAAACATTAATAAAAGGTATATCAATAGCATCTGCAAATGATGCTGCAGTAGCAATAGGTGAATTTATTGGTGGAACAGAAGAAAATTTTGTTTTAATGATGAATGAAAAAGCAAAAGAATTAGGATGTAAGAATACTAATTTTAAAAATCCTCATGGTTTAGATGAAAAAGATCATTATACAAGTGCATATGATTTATCATTAATTGCAAAAGAATTATTAAAGCATGAAAAAATACTTAAATATACAAGTACTTATGAAGACTATATTAACGTATCTGGGGAGAATCATTGGTTAGTTAATACAAATAAATTAGTTAGATTTTATAAAGGAATAGATGGACTTAAAACAGGTTATACAGATAATGCTAAATATTGTTTAACTGCAACTATGAAGAAAAATAATATGAGATTATTAACTATAGTTATGAAAGAGGATACAAAGGATAATAGAAATAATGATACTATTGCTATGATGGAATATGGATTTAGTCAGTATGGAGTAGAAAATGTTATATTAAAAGATGAATATGAAGATAAGATAGTTATTAATAATGCAAAAAAAAGAGAAGTTAAATATTATTTGACAGAAGATGTAAATATCATCTCTAAAAAAGGTAACAGAGATATAGATTATAAAATAGATAAAGAACTATATAATGTAAAAGCACCAATAAGTAAAAATACAAAAGTAGGTAAATTAAAAATAACATATGATAATGTAGTATATGAATATGACTTAGTGGTTAAAGAAGATGTGGAAAAAGCAAATCTTTTAAATGTTATATATTCAGTATTTAAAGATATGATAAGTGGAGTAAAATTATTAAATAAATAATTATTTAATATTAAAATAATCTATTGTTTAGAAAATACAATTAATTTGAGATACTAAATTATTAGTATTTCTTTTTTGTAATATATTTTATAGTAATGAATAAAAATGAATATTAAATGAGAAAGAATAATAAAATGCAAAAATAAAAATTATTACAATTATATCTACATGATTTAAGTATTAATTTTTTTTACTTTTGATTAAAATGTGAACAAATTTATTCAATAAAAAATATTAATATTTTATTATTTAATATTAATATTTTATACTTTTACTAAATATTCTTTAACAATAACTTCAATTATTTTAATAAGATTTTTTTTAGTTTCTATATCAATTTTATTAATCTTCTTAATTATGTTAATTGTACTTTTTATATTTTTAATTTCATTAATATTATTAATACCTTTTTTTTCATATTCAGAAAAAATATTATTTATAATTAGTTCTTTAGTACTATAAGGAATTTTATCTAAACATTCTTCTAGCTTTATTTCTGTATTTTTTGATTTTTTACTTTGGGTTGATGGAATAAAGTGATCATTATCTATTAACCATGTGCTTGCAGAATGACATAAAATGTTTTTTTTGTAAGATTTTATTACATGGTATGAGTCATTTTTTAATAAAATACCTACAAGACTATTATCAGGTATTATATGGATATATTTATCTTTGATTTTTTTATATTTTTTAGATTCAAATTCTTCTTTTTTTAATCCAGGGCCATCATTTGAATATATTTTTTTAATTTTTTTATTAATATAGCATTTTGAATACATAGCGGATACTAAAGCAAGATTTCCACCTTTAGAATGTCCTGCGACTATAATATTTTTATCAAATATAGATACAACCTCATTAATATAATTAATCGCATATTTTTGAGCATCTACTGGAAATTTAAATGACATATATGCATCTTCTTTCCAACCACTTAATAATTCATCTGTACCTTCAAAACCAATAAATTTTAATTTTTTATCTATTTCAAACGTTAAAGCAGAAAATTGTGAATCTATGCTTGATATATAGCGATAATTTGAAAGCAATATATCTTTATATCTTTTACTATCAATTAATAGTTTTAATAATTTATATGCATCTTTTTGGGCTCTTCCTAGTTTAGATATTTCTTTTTGATTATGTGTATGAAGATAATCTAATCCAACACTTCTTAAATCTCTTTTAATTTTTTTATAATCTACTATACCAGTGAAATCAAGATACATAACAACTGATAAAATCAGATTATCGATTTCATTAAATTCTTTTTTATTAAAATCATAAATACCAAATTTTTTTACATAATCATATATATTCATTTAATCACTTTCTTTTTTTCTTTTCATATTTTTCTTTTGCTTGATCACTTATTTCTTTTATATTATTATTTATTTTTTTAATTTTAATAATGAAATTTGGATAAGCATCTTTAATACGTCTATAGAAGATTGAATTTTCATCCAACCATTTTACCATATATTGTTTTATAGCTTCTGTATTATCTTTATTTGTATCTTTTATTTCATTCTTTATTTTATTCATTATAGTATAAGAAAAAATATTATCTGCTAGGTAAATTATGAATAATATAATTGCTAATACTACTTGCATTTTTAAACTAATTTTTTCGACAAGAGATATTATGAATGGATGCAATACATATATTACAAAAACACTTAATATTCCAAATGGAATCATTGTATCTAAACAAATTCTTCCGTTTAAGTTAAATCTACTTGTAGAATAATCCCACCATCTTGCTTTAAATATTTTTTCCATAAGATAACTTGTGATATATTCTAAAATAGAGCAGACAAAGATTGATTTTAAAAATACAGATAGTATGTCACCCTTATAAGATCCTATTAATAAAACAATTGATAAAACACCATAACCATATATTGGACATATTGGACCAATTAAAAAACCACGATTAATAAATCTTTTATCTTCAATTAATTTACAAATAACTTCCATTAACCATCCTAAAAAAGCGTAAATTATAAAATATAAGAAATATTTTGCTATTGTTTCCATGAAACCTCCACTTATTTATATAGTATAAAGAAGAAAAGCTTTTACTTTTCTTCTGATAATATTTCACATATTAGGTTAGTTATTTCTGTTGGATTATCAATAGATAGTCCTTCAATTAGCCTTGCTTGAGCATATAATATACGTGAATATTTTTTTAATTCTTCTTTATCTTCTTTGTATAATTTTTCAATCTTTTTTGCGATTGGATGATTTTCATTTATTTCTAATATTTTTTGAGCATTAATGTGTTCATCAGTAGGCATAGCATTAATTACTTTTTCCATCTCAATTGAAATATTTCCTTCGCTTGAAAGACATACTGGATGTTTTTTTAATTTATTTGTATATTTAATATCTTTAATATCTTTTATTTCATTTTTCATTAAATTAAACATATCTTTTGCTTCTTCATTATGTTTATTTAATTCTTCTTTTTCACTTTCAGTTGAAAGATCAGTTTCAGAAGATGCTACATTTACAAATTTTTTATTTTCATAAGAGTTAAGTGTTTGTAAAACAAATTCATCCATATAATCAATACAATATAGAACTTCAATATCTTTTTCTTTTATTTTCTCAATTACTGGTAAATTATCTATTTTATCTATTGTTTCACCACAACAATAATAAATAGTTTCATTATCTTTATTATTATCAACATATTCTTTTAGAGTTATTAATTTCTTTGTTTTTGATGATGTAAACATTAGTAAATCTTTTAATTTGTCTTTATTCATACCAAATTGGTCATAAACACCAAACTTAATATTAGAACCAAATGCATTAAAGAATTTTTCGTATTTATCACGTTCTTCTTTTTGCATATTACTTAATTCTTTAGTTATTTTTGTTTCAATTGATTTAGTAATTGTCTTTAGAGATTTATCTTGTTGTAATATTTCACGAGATATATTTAATGATAAATCAGGAGAATCAACTACACCTTTTACAAAACTATAATAATCTGGTAGTAAATCAGAACATTTTTCCATTATTAATACGCCATTTGAGTATAATTGTAAACCTTTTTCATAATTTTTCGTATAAAAATCATAGGCTGGATGAGATGGAATAAATAATAATGAATTATAACTTACTATCCCCTCAGCACTTGTATGAATAACTTTTAATGGTTCTTCATAGTCAAAGAATTTATCAGAATAAAATGTATTATAATCAGCTTCTTTTATTTTTGATTTATTTCTCTTCCATATAGGTTTCATATCATTCAATATTTCTTTTTCACTTACTTCAACATATTCATCTTTACTACCTTCTTTTAATTTACTATGAGGCATATCCATTTCAATAGGGTAAGTAATGTAATTTGAATATTTTTTAACAAGAGAAGATATTTTATGCTCATGTAATAATTCATCAAAATCATAGTCTTCTGTATTTTTTCTAATTGTTAATATGATATCTGTACCATTTGATTCTTTTGTTGCATTAGAAATTGTATATCCATCTGTTCCACTAGATTCCCATTTGTGAGCAGTATCCTCTTGATAAGATTTACTAATTACTTCAATTTTGTCACTAACCATGAAAGCAGAATAAAATCCTACTCCGAATTGACCTATTATGTCTATATCTTTCTTATGTTCATTTTCTTCTTTAAAAACATCTGAATCTGATTTAGCAATAGTACCCAAATTATTTTCAAGTTCTTCTTGAGTCATACCAATACCATTATCACTTATAGTTAATGTACGATTATCTTTGTCAATTTTAATACTTATTTTAAAATCATTTTTATTGATTTTAATACTATCATCTGTAAGTGATTTATAGTATAGTTTATCAATCGCATCACTAGCGTTAGATATTAATTCTCTTAAAAATATTTCTTTATTTGTATATATTGAATTAATCATTAAATCCATTAGTTTTTTAGATTCAGTTTTAAATTGTTTTTTTGCCATTTTCATCTCTCCTTTGTTTACATTATATGTTATATCACTAAAAATTAGCACTGTCAATACTAAAGTGCTAATTTTTAAAAAATAAATAATTGCTTTTTTTCTTATTTTGTAGTAGAGTAATTGATAATTCATTTGAAAGGGGAGATAATATTATGTTAGATTATGATGAGGAAATTTTATTAGAACAATATATAACATATAACAATATGAGTAAGACTACTAGAGATATGTGCATGCATTTAATTTCTAATATTAAAGAAGTAACTGATAGTGAAGTTGTTATTAGTGGTAATAATCAAAGAAGTTATAGTATTGTATCAATGAATTTTAATAGCGATGGTTATGTAATTAAGTTTAATGGTTTTTTAACAAATGAAGATGAAAATAGATTTATTGATGGAACTATAGTTAGAAAAGCAAATAATTACTATGTTAATACCAATATATATAGATTAGATGAATTTTTAGATGATGAAGATAGAGATTATTCTACACATGAAGTGTTTACTATTAAAGATGATAAAATATTGAGAAAAACATTATATAAGCCAGCTATTGGTTACTTTGAAGAGGAGTTACCTTTATTTGATGATATTCAATTATATAATTATTATTATCAAAAAATAGGTAAAAATGATAAGAAAATAACATTATAAAAACTAAGATTAATCTTAGTTTTTATGTGATTTTTTAACTTTTAAAATAAATAGAGTTAAAAATATAATTATTATTAATATCCCGGCAATTACTGATGGGAAAGAAATATAATCAAATGATTCTAAATAATTATTATTTTTATAAAATATGGTAGGTATTAAGAACAATATTAGTATTACGATATAGTTTAATATTTTATTTGTTTTATATTTAAAATTAAATGTTTTTTTAATACAATTAAATATAAATAACAATGCAACACTTGCTGCATTAATTCCGCTTAATAGCCAAAATATTATAAATACATTTTCTACAGAGTCAATAAATGTTGATATCTGTATCTTATTTAATACTGTATATATTGGATAATCAAATATATTAGCAAGTTTAACTCCATAGACACCAAGTGTTAAAAGTATTGCAAAAAATACTATTAAAAATGTAAATAAGTGCATTATAAAAAAGTATTTATTGAATTTATTTTTATCTACTAAATCATCTTTTTTAACAATATTTATAAAAAATATTGGAGCAGAAAAGTATAATGAAAAAACTAAAGAAGACTTTAATATATTAGTTTTACTTGTTGTGATAATAGGTAAATAGTTTTCAAAATTAATTTCATTCCATAATCCATATACTACAAGTAAGTAAATGCACAAACAAATATATATACATATAGTAGTTACTCTAGTAGTTGTTTCTTCTCCTTTGCTAGCCATATTATAAGTTATAAATAATACAAGTAAATAAATATAAGTTTTATTTGTCCTAACTAAATATTGACCTGATAAAAAAGAGGTAAGTCTATAGGTAATAAAGATATATAAAAGAATTGAACAAATAATGATAATTATATTAAAAATAATAGATATTTTTCCATAAGCAAATTTTACTTTTTCTGGTAAAGTTTCATCTGTTCTAAGTGAAAATAATTTAACAATAGCAAAAGAAATAATTAAACTAATTATATATCCAATTATCATAGCTATAAAAGTATCTGTCTTAGCTGTATCTAAAATATATGAACTAAATATTCCATAAAATGTTGAACATCCAAGAGGAAAAACTACACTACATAAAGCTAAACTATTAATTTTATCTTTTTTCATCGTCTTTTTTCTCCAATCGAATTAATTGCTACATTGATATCAATATTAGTTTTAATATTATTTAAATCTAAATTATCTTTTATTTTGTTATAATATTTATTATCATGTTTATAAATATAGTTGATAATACCTAAAAAGTCATAATTATTGGTTTTTGAAATATTAATCACATCATTTAAACTTGCTATTAATTCTTTCTCTGTAAGTTTATTTAATTTTTTTATTGTGTTTTTATCATTTAAATCATAATTACATTTATAATTATTTACATCTGCAACTAATTTAATATTAAAATTCATAGTATTATCTTTCCAATTTTTTTTCGTTTTAATACTATCTATATTTATTGAAAAAGAACCTCCGTCACATTCTAAGTCAATAACTGACTGACCAACATTGTTAGTTAGAATATTATAATTTATTGATTGATTTTCATTCAATGTTATTTCTTTATTATCTTTAAAGAAAATTAAATCATCTAAATTAATATTTTTTTCACCATTTTCATCTTCTTTAATTGTAATATTTGGGAATAAAGGATCTAAACCTTTTTCTAAATTTTTATAGACTAAATCTATAAAAGAAAGAGACATTGATGATGACATTAATTTTTTATTATATATAGCTAACTGTTCAATATATAATGATACTCCACTTGAATTTGTATTAACTTTAAATAGATCTTTTACATATTTTTGATCTGTTACAAATACATCATAATTCATTTTTGATTTAGAGTTTCTAAGAAAATAATCATAAAAATCTACATTGTTTTTTAATACATCTTTTGTTAAAATTAATACCTTTAAATGATATATTAATATATTTTTATTTAGTTCATTTGATATATCTGATAAACATTTATCTATCATTTTACATTTTGTTGTTATAACTTTTATAGATGATTTTTCATCATTTAATATAAGTTCTGATGTTATTTCAAAAGATTCATCTTTATAATCAATTATCATTCCTGGTATTACTACTAAATCATTTATTTCAACATAATCAGAGCAGCCACTACAAAGTAATAAACATAATATTAACAATATTTTTTTCATAAATCACCTTTATTAGTATTTTGAGTTAATAGTCCTTTCTTTATTAATTGTTTTTTACTTTCACCAAGTATTGGCGCTATGGGAAGTAAAAATGGTTTACCAAATGATTTAATACTACATAAATCAGTAAGTAAGAACATAAAACCAAATAATATACCAACTATACCAAAAAATGAAGCAAGAATCATAAGACTATAGCGATATGCTCTTATAAAAGATTGAAAGTTTTGATATATAAAGAATATAGAACTAATTGCAGTAATAGCGACAATTATAACCATAATAGGAGATATTATTCCAGCACCAACAGCGGCATCACCAAGTACTAAAGCACCTAGAATAGAAAGTGAAGTACCTCTAGATGTTGGTGTTAATGCATCTGCTTCATAAAGTATTTCAAATGTTAACATTAAAAGTAAAGCTTCTATTATTACTGGAAAAGGAACACCATTTCTTTGTATTGAAAACTTTATTAACAAATCTATTGGTAACATTTGCTGATCATAAGTTATTAAAGATAAGTAAAGTGCTGGTGTAAATATTGTTATAAAAAGTACAATTATTCTTAATATCTTAACAAAATAAACATACACTTTTTTATGATAATTATCCTCATCATTATAGAAAAAATCAATAAAGAAAGTTGGTATAATTAAAACACTATTTGAGTTTTCAGTTACAACACATATTTTTCCTTCACTAAGAGCTTTAGCAATTATATCTGGTTTTTCAGTCATCTTAGCGGTTGGAAATAATGATTTATTTTCTTTTTTAATAAGTTCTTTTATATAATAAGTATCTAATATTTTATCTGTTTTAATATTTTTTATACTTGTAAGAGTATAATTTAATAATTCACTATCAACTAAATTATTCATATACATAACACATATTTTTGTCTTGGTTTTTTCTCCCAAAATAAGCTCATTAAAATATAAGTTTTCATCTTTAAGTCTTTTTCGAATTAATCCTAAATTAGTATTATAGTTTTCATTAAACGAATCTTTAGGTCCTCTGATAGTTGGTTCACTTGATGGTTCACTAACGGCTCTATCAAGCTCTGCTTTTGTTTCAAAAACAATTATTTCATTTTTATATATAACTGCACTAAATCCACTAAATAAGTAAAAAAACAAATCTTTCTTTTTTATCTCAATAAAACTAACAGAAGGTATATAATTCATAATATCTTTTTTTAAAGATGAAAATTCACTTTTAATTAAACTTCTTTTAGCTAAGTAATCTAGTATATATTGATTAGTTAATGTTGATGATGATACTGTTTGAATATTAACAATATATAATTTATTTAAACCAAAAGACATCTCCTTAATCTGGAGATCTGGCATATGCTCTTTAGTTTTATATAATTCATCTATCATGTTATTAGTATGTATTTATATTTAAAAGATATTCTTGACTAATATAATATTTTACATATTATATTAAAAGTTTTATGCTTATTTAATTAATATTATTTGTGACTATAGTCTATTATTTGCATATTCTATATTAGGAGGATAATATGTTTAATAATTATAAAGAAATAGTGACTAAAGCAATAATAGGAAAAGGTAAAAAGACATTTAAAAATGACTATGAAATAACTACAGAAAAAGAAGTTGATACTGTTCTTGGTTGTTGGGTAATAAATCATAATTTAAAAGGCGTTAAGGAAGATGATTATATTAAAATAAATGGTAGTTATGATATAAATATTTGGTATAGTTATGATAATAATACTAAAACAGATGTTGTTTCTAATAAAATGTTTTATGAAGAGAAGGTAAGAGTTAAATTGAAAGAAAACGCTAGTGAAAGTGAAGATACTGAAGTTATTATTAGAAGTCTTAAAAATCCAACATGTATAGATGTAAGTAATGAAGATAAAACAATTAAATATACTATATCTAAAGAACTTGGTATTGAAATAGTAGGAAATGCTAAAATTAAAATAGCAGTATCTAATGCTGATGAAGATTATGATATAATTGTAGATGAAGATGCTGTTAATAAAGAGATAGATAAGCAAGTTAATGTTAATTATTTAGATGATAAAGAAAAGTAATCAATTTTTGATTATTTTTATTTAATAATATAATTCACTTAAATAAAAATAAATATTTTTGAAAATACTTATATTAAGTTAATTATTTATTATTTTTTATGATATAATTTATGCTAGGAGAATGATTGTATGAATGATAGACTAAATGCTTTTAAAATAAAATTTTATGAATATTGTGTTACTTATTATAATATGTGTTTAAGTACAAAAGATAGTACTTATTTACAATATTATAAAGAATTATTAAGAATATATAATGAAATAAATGAATCTATCGTAACATATAGTCAACTAAAAAAATATATTAGTGATTTAGAGAAAAAGAGAAATATGAATTTAATAACATCATTTGATATAGTAAATGATGTTATTAAAATATTTGATTCTATAAATATTAATCATCAACAATGTATTATTATAAAGAATTTAATATTCGATTTAGCTAATAATTATTATCGTATATGTATAAAAAGTAAAAATAAAAAAGATATTAATAATTATAAATTTATTAAGAGTATATATAATCATATAAAAGAATTAAATGATGAAGAGTTTATTGAATATTTTAAATATTTAAAGGAAAAAAAGTTTTATAATATAGATGAAAAAAATATTATTTTAGAAATATTAAAAATATATGATAGTGTTTTAAATAATAATATAAAAGAAAATAATAAAATAAATCATACTTCAAAAAATTCTAATATATACAATAAGAATTTAGCAGATAAAATAACAATATTATCCAAAACAAATGTGAAATCTCGTCTGTCAGAGTATTTAAATAATAGAACTAAGGTTTTATCTTCTTTTAAATATTCTATGAATTATGCTAGTTATTATGTTTGTTATATTATTGATCATTATACGGTAAAAAGTATGTTAGAGGGGAATACATTAGATGAGATACAAAAAACTTATTTAAAAGAAATAAATAGACAGATGTTAAAAGATCCTTATTTATTCTTTAGTTTACCTTTAAGTAACTTATCAAAGGAAAAACTATTATTATTTAAAAGATATATGCCGGATATTGATATTATATTATCTAATTGTAAAAAACTATTAAATGAAGCAAAAACAATAAATGAAAAAATTAGTTTATCATTTCATGTAAGTGATAATGAATTAGATAAATTATTTAAATTTTTAACTTATTACATTTCTTATAACAGAATAAAAGATGAATTTAATTATGAAATATTGATAAATTATTTATTTAAAAAGAATTATTTAAATTATTATGAGATATCTTTCTTAATTAAATATTTTGGATATAAAAAGTGTGTTGAAGAGAATCTTACTGATGTTGATATTAATGTTGCATGTTGTGATGAAAAGAAAGGACAGAGTGTTCTAGGAAGTTATATTGGTGGGCTAGTAATTGTTAATAAAGATCATGCAATTGGAACAACATTTGTTAATAATACTTTAAATAACTCATCAACACCACTATTAATCAAAAACAAAAAAGTAATATATGAAGGTTCAACAATACTTGGAACTTTATATCATGAACTTACTCATGCTTTACAAGAAAGAGATTATATAAATCATAGTAATACATTTAGAGAATATATTTGGTCTATAAAAAACATAGCAGTTGAATCTGATCCAAAATATTTTACTAGAAATTATAGATTTTCTGAGTGTGAGGCTGATGCTGATCAAAATATGTTTTTAGAGTTTAAAAAAGTAGCAGAAACTTATTTGAAATCTCAAAATTTATCAACAAGAGCAGAAAGTCATAGAAAAAAATTTGAAAATAGGTTATTATTTAGTCCAAAAGCAGATTCATATGGGTTTAAACAAATTACAGGTAAATATGAAAAAGAAATTGCTGATAATTTTTTTAGAAAGAATCCAAAAGAGTTAGAAAAATATCCAATATTTAAGCAGTTTTATGACAATAGAGGAATACCTTTTAGTTTAGTAACAATGTTATCAAATACATTATTTAATGATGAAGGATATTATTATAACCAGTTAGTTGGGAAAATATATCAAAAAGAGAATATTAGCAAAGAAGATTTCTTGAGTAAAAATATGAATCAAAGATTGACAATTATAAAAAACATAAATACTATATTAAGATATATTAATAAAAGGCTTAAGAAAGCAAGTAGATTGTTAGAAAGTAAAGAAAATGAACTTATTTCGTTTCAAACGCAAGGAGTTGATGAAACAATACTAATTAACAATAATATATTAATTGATTTAAAAATAGGTAATATTCTTATTAATTGGCATAATAATATGCTTAAAGTTGACCCAAGTATTAATGATAAAATTAGTTCTATAGACAGTAGTATAAATATTGATTTTAATTATGAAACTAATATTTTTAGAATTTACGAAGAAAGAATTAAAAAATTAATAGGAGAAGATATTGAGAAAGGAATAAAATTATGAATAATGGTGAAGAAGTTTTAGATGATGTCATATCATTTGATGATGTAATAGATGTTTTTACAAATGATGATTTAGAAAATTTAGAATCATTTGATGATATTAATAATTATCAATTATTTGATGATAATATAGAACAATTAGAAGAATTTTTATCAAGAGAAGACGATGAAGAGTGGTAATTTATGTTTAATAGTTTAGATGAGTACAAAAAAAGTATTCAAAAGTTATATATATATTATAAAGAAGTATCTAGTTATAATGATGAATATAAACAAGATTATGATACTTGTTTAAATATATTTAATGATATTAATAAGTTATCTAGTTTTAGTGAACTTGAAAACTATATGAGTAAATTAAGTAATAAAGATAATAATATTATATCTGAAATATGCATTAGATTTTCCCCATATAGTAGTCTTGAAAATTTAAAAAAGAAAATATATTTAGCTATAAAAAATATTAAATCTAGATATCCAAATATAAATAAAAAAGATATTAATAAAGCTAAATTTATGATTAATGTATTTAATGATATTTGCTATTGTGATACAGAATCGATTACTGATTATTTTAATAATTTAAAAAGAAATCTAAGTAAATATAATTTAGAAGAAAAAAAGATTGTTTATGAATTATTAGGAATGTATAAGGAGTATTATCCTTCAAAAAATATATCTACATTATATAATGAAAAACTAGCAAATAGTATAAATAAAATTAAAAATATAGATTTTAGTAAAAAAATTAAGACTATATTACCAAAAAGGACTAAATCATTATCAGATCCTAATTATAGTATATTTTATAATGATATATTGTTTTGTAAAAAAATAGATCATAAAGTTACAATGGATATGGTTAATGATAATAAACTTAATGAATGGGAAATAGATTATTTAACTCAGATAAATAATCAGATGGTATCAGACCCATACTTATTTTTAGCTTTACCGCTTAGTAATTTAAGCATTTCAATTTTAAAGAAATATAGTAAATATATGCCTAATATTGAAGAGGTATATAATAGGGCTTCTATGCTATATAAGCAAGCAATTCTTCTTAATGATAGATATGTAAATAAAGAAAAATTGAGTGAAGAAGAAGAGAATATATTATTTAAATTTCTAGACTATTATATATCTAAAAATAGACTTGATAGAGATTTTAATTATGAGTTATATATTTATTATTTAATGAATAAAAAATCTACTTTATCATTTCATGAAGCCTCTTTCTTAACAAAGTATTTAGGATATAAAAAATGTGCTGATGAAAATATAGAAAGTATAGATATATCATTTTGTAGATATGATAAAAATATATTAAATGAATCCAGTGATACTTGTGGGTTATATTCAAACGGAATTGTAACTATTAATAAAAGGCTACTAAAAGATTGTGTAATTAATGAAGAAGATAAAACTACTTTATATGTACTAAAAGTATTATTTCATGAATTAAGACATGCTTTGCAAGAAAAAGAAAAAAATGATAAGACTAATAGTCAATTGTGTTATGATGATATAATATTTAATATAATAAATAGATATAATATGAAAGATTATGATATAAATTATTCTGAGTATTATAATGAATTAGATGCTAATAAAGCATCATATGATGATGTACTTGAGATATTATTAAGGTATAGAAATAATGATGAAATGAATATGTTATGGGCTCATGGTAGAGCAAATTCAAATGCAAATAGGGAAATGTTTACAAATAGAAAAAGAAAGTCTATGTTTAAAAAAATAATTAGACCAACTGCTATTCATGAAAAGGAATATACAGATAGATTTTTTGCAAAAAATCCTAAGAAATTAGAAGACTTTCCATTATTTAAACAATTATATGATGAAAAAGGTAATCCTTATAATTTAGATACTTTCTTAACAATTTATCATAAAGGAAAGCAACAATATTATTATAATTTTTTTGTAGCTTTAATATATGAAGGACAAACCATTAATAAAGAAAGTATAAAAAATAAAACAAACACAGATAAAATTAATATGATTAGAAATATGTGTAATTTATTTTCAATTTTATTAGATAGATTATTTATATCTAGAGAAATAATATATAACTCTGATAGTATTAAAGAATATGGAAGCAAAAAAATAATTTGTGATAATATTCTTATAGACATTAAAATTGGTAAAAAAATAATGTTATGGTATAAAAATATATTAGAAGATTCAAAAGAATTAAAAGATATGATTTCTAAATTAGATAAAGATTTATTAGATGATTTTAATACAAAATGTATGTGGTTTGATAAAATAATAAAAGAGTTTGAAGAAAAAGGTGTCATATTGAAAGGTAATGCTATAAATATCGTATATTCTTTATTTAATATAGTTAAATAAAAATAACTTTATCTATCTATATAGTTATGCTATAATTTACTAGAGGTTGTAAATATGCAAAGATTTAAACAAATTATTATTGTATTTTTTGGTATATTACTTCTTAGTGGTTGTACATTTAATAGTCAAAATAATATGACTATAAATAAAGATGGGAAAATGATATATCAAATGTTAATTTCTTTTGATAAAGAAACTATATCAAAAATGATAATATCTGAAGATGAAAATGTAGAAGTTAATGAAGAAATAATGTATGAATATATAGATAATGCTTTTGATAGTTCTAGTTTTGAGGGTTTAAAAAGAGAAAACTATTCAGATGAAAATTACATAGGATTTAAATATTTATATGAAATAGATAATATAGATAAAATATCTGACAAAAATATAGATGAAGTAAATTTAAATGTATTTAATTCTAATAAGAAAATTACAGATATGAAATTATTTAAAAAAGATGAAAAAGAATATTCTGCAAACTTCTCATTTAAATTAGATGAAGATATTGATCCTCAAAATATAACATTTAATACAAATTTTAGTGTTACACTTCCATATAAAGCACTTTCACATAATGCAAAAAGTATTACAGATAATGGAAAAACATTAAATTGGATAATAGATGTAACTAAAGATGATAATATTAAATTTACATTTTCTTTAACTAATGTAAATTTAATAGAAGAAAGTTCTTTAATAATAGTATCAATTATAATATTGGCAGTTGTAATATTAAGTATATATAAGATTAAAGGTAAGAATAAAAAGAAAAATAAAATATTTTATATATTGTCTATATTAATAGAAATAATTATTATTGGAACTATTATATTTATTTATAATAAACCATCATATATATCATCTCTAATCAAGCCAACAACTAAAGGATTAAGTAGTAGTTTGATTGAATATAAAGATAATATAATAACAGTATCATATAATAAATTAAATGATACCATGAATTCACTTAATAAATTATTGACATATACAGAATCAACAGATGAACTATATACAAATATAGTTGATAATATGATGAAAAATGATGAACAAATAAAAATGTATGATTCTTCTGAAAACCAAAAAGTATTAGAAACAACAATATCAAAAGAGCAGGCAAAGGAATTAATTAAAAGTGAAGAAATAGAAAATGATATACTTTTAAAAATAATATTTAATGATGTTGACAAAGATAAAGTTATAGAAGAAATAGATTATAAAATTAATAGAGAACAAATAATTAGAGAAAAAATAGTGGCTACTGCATTAGCAGAAGTTGGAAAAACGGGTGAAACATATTGGGAATGGTATTTAGGACATAGTTCAACGTTTATGGAATATTGTGCAGCGTTTGTTAGTTGGGTTGCTGATAAGAATGGACAACTTGATAATGGAAATGTTCCAAAATTTGCATGGGTAAGCGCAGGAGTTGATTATTATAAGGATAAAGGTTGGTTTAAATATAATAAAGATTATGATCCAAAGCCTGGAGATATAGTATTCTTTAATTGGAATAGTGCTAATGACTTGATTGATCATGTTGCATTTGTAGAAAAATATGAAAATGGTTATGTATATACTATTGAAGGGAACGTTGGTGGAAATTCAAGCATGTCGCGAGCAGAAAAAGCAAAAGTAAGAAAAGTAGTACAAAGAAAATATAAAAAGAATAGTTTACATTTATATGGATATGGAGTTCCTGAATATTAAAAATACATTTTTTGAAAATGTATTTTTTGTTAATAATAAAATAAAACTTATTTGTAAATAAAGAATTATTGTTTAATGAATGTATAAATGTTATAATTTATATAAGTAGATAAGTAGGAGGTATGATATGATTTATACAAAAGAAGTAGAAAATATGTGTAAGGTAGCTAAAGGTGTAGAACATGGACCTGCTCCTATTCCAGAAGATGGCAAATGGGTTAAGGCTCGTGAAATAAAAGATATAAGTGGACTTACACATGGTATTGGATGGTGTGCTCCACAACAAGGTGCATGTAAGTTAACTTTAAATATAAAAGAAGGAATAATACAAGAAGCATTAGTTGAGACAATTGGATGTAGTGGTATGACTCATAGTGCTGCTATGGCAGGAGAAATATTAGTTGGAAAAACTATTTTAGAAGCATTAAATACTGATTTAGTTTGTGATGCAATTAATACAGCAATGAGAGAATTATTTTTACAAATAGTATATGGAAGAAGTCAATCAGCATTTTCTGAGGGTGGACTTGCAATTGGAGCTGGTCTTGAAGATTTAGGTAAAGGAACTAGGAGTCAAGTTGGAACAATTTATTCAACATTAGAAAAAGGACCTAGGTATTTAGAATTAGCAGAGGGATATATTGTTGAAGTTGGTCTTGATGAAAAAGATGAAATAATTGGATATAAATATGTAAATATGGGTAAGATGATGGAAAATATTAAAAAAGGAATGGATGCTCTTGAAGCTATTGAAGCAGCTAGTGGAACTTATGGTAGATTTGATGAAGCTGTTAAGAAAATAGATCCAAGACATGAGTAGGAGGATATAATGGCATTATTTGAAAGTTATGATAGAAGAATTAAACAAATAGAAGAAGTAATGAAAAAATATGGTATTAAAGATTTTGATGATGCAAGAAAAATATGTACTGATAAAGGATTTGATCCATATGAAATAGTTAAAAGTATCCAACCAATTTGTTTTGAAAATGCTTGTTGGGCTTATACATTAGGTGCAGCAATAGCAATTAAATCAAATAGAATAAAAGCAAGTGAAGCTGCTGTAGCTATAGGAGAGGGATTACAAGCCTTTTGTATTCCAGGAAGTGTAGCAGATGATAGAAAAGTTGGTCTTGGTCATGGAAATCTTGCATCTATGTTATTATCAGAAGATACTAAATGTTTTGCATTTCTTGCAGGACATGAATCATTTGCGGCAGCAGAAGGAGCTATTGGAATTGCAAAAAGTGCTAATAAAGTTAGAAAGGAACCTTTAAGAGTAATTTTAAATGGTCTTGGAAAAGATGCAGCTCAAATAATATCTAGAATAAATGGCTTTACTTATGTTAAAACAGATTTTGATTTCTTTACAGGAAAAGTAAATGTAATTGAGAGAATTCCTTACTCTAATACAGAAAGAAGTAAGGTTAATTGTTATGGATGCAACGATGTAAGAGAAGGTGTCGCTATAATGCATATGGAAGGTGTTGATGTATCAATAACTGGTAATTCAACAAATCCTACTCGTTTTCAACATCCAGTAGCTGGAACATATAAAAAAGAATGTATTGAAAGAGGCAAAAAATATTTTTCAGTTGCATCTGGTGGAGGTACTGGAAGAACACTTCATCCAGATAATATGGCCGCAGGACCTGCTTCTTATGGTATGACAGATACTATGGGAAGAATGCATAGTGATGCTCAATTTGCTGGGTCATCAAGTGTACCTGCACATGTTGAGATGATGGGACTTATTGGTATGGGAAATAATCCAATGGTAGGAGCAACTGTATCAGTATCAGTAGCGGTAGAGGAACATTGCAATTAATAAAAATTAAGTTTTGTGGGTGATAAATGTGAAAAAATTTAAAATTGAAGGAACTAATGCAACTTTATTAAAAAGCATTGATAAAAAAATTATTAGAAAGAAAAAAATAAAGGGTCTATGTGCTTATCCAAGGATTGTTCCGCAAAATAAAATTCTAAAATTATTGAAAAATAGTAATTTAAGATATCCTAAATTAATAAGAAATAGATTAACAACGATTGATATTGAATGTATAGAAGGAAAACCAATTGCTAATATTGATAAAAATTATCTAACAGGAATAGTTTGTAATTATATATATGAAATGAGTAAAATTGATTGTACATCTATAAAAAAATATTCAAAATGGACAAATAATTCTGAATTTTTATACTATCAGATAAATAACTTATTATTACTTGTTAGAAAAAGTGGATATATAGATATACTAAAGAAAATAGGTGTGGATTTTAATTCACTTTTAACACTAAAAAATATTAAACTTGATGATAGCAGAAGACAAATGTTAATACATGGAGATATTAACAAAAATAATATTATTCAGGATAATAGCCAATATACACTAATAGATTGGGAATTATCTTGCTATGGTGATGTTGCATACGATTTAGCTTTATTTTTTGTAAATGAAAATTATACTGAATCTGAAATGAAGGTAGTAGTTGATAGATTGTGTGGTTCATTGTTGTTAAATCCAAACACAATTGTTAATGATATTTCTGTTTATATGAAATTTGAATATTATAGAAAAAGTATAGTAGGTTTTATTGAGGCAATAAATCTAAAAAATAAAAAGCAATCAAATGAAAATTTATTACAGCAAACTTATGAATATTATTCAAAAATAACTAGGCCAATAATATTAGAAAATATTAAGAATATAATTAACAATTAAAATAAATATTAAACATATACAATTGAGTATATGTTTTTTAGTTTATTTATGATAAAATACTAAAATGCAACTAAAAATTGACAAAAAACAACTAAAAATTGGTAGTACGCAACTGGTTGTTATAATAGAATTTGGGTATGAAAGGAGAAAAAAATGAACTTAAAAGAAAACTTAAAAAAGATTAGAAAAGATAATAATTTATCACAAGAAGATTTAGCAGAAAAATTAGGAGTATCAAGACAATCGGTTTCTAAATGGGAATCTGGTCAAGCATATCCAGAAATGGATAAAGTGATACAAATATGTAATTTATTTAATTTGAATATTGATGATTTATTAAATCAAAATATTAAGGAGGTAGAAAATAATAATAAATCTAGAACTAATATTAATAAATATATAGATGATTTTTTAGATTTTATTACTAAAACTATTAAAATGTTTTCTAGTATGAAGTTTAAGGATAAATTAAAATGTTTATTTGAACAATGTGTCGTAGTTGGAATGCTAGCCTTAATATTTTTATGTATTGGAGCAGTATTATTAGCGGTTGTAGATAATATTTTATATTTATTACCAGAGAGTATTAATTATGCTTTATATAATATCTTGAGTTCTATATATTTATTTATATCCGTCATATTAATTATTATAATTCTTATTCATGTATTTAAAACTAGATATTTAAATTATTATATTATTGTTGATGCTGATGAAGAAAATAATGAATTAATAGATGAAACTAGAGTTGTTGAAAATAAAAATGTTGATTATAAATTTATAGAAGAAAAGAAAGAAAAAATTATTATTAGAGATCCTAAACATTCAGAATATAAATTTTTAAATGGTATACTTAAGTGTTTATTGTTTGCTGTTAAAGTACTAGATGCATTTATTGGACTTTTCTTCTGTTTTACATTTGTAGTGTTTGTAATAGCTTTTGTAATATCGTTTTTGATAGCTAAGAGTGGGTTGTTATTTTTTGGTATATTATTAATTGTAATTTCATGTATTATAATAAATTATATTATTCTTAATATCTCGTATAATTTTATTATTAATAAAAAGATTAAAAAAGTATTAATTGGCATGTTGATACTATTATCATTGGTTTTATTTGGAACAGGAAGTGGTTTATCTCTTATTAGCATTAAAGATTTTAAAATATTAGAAACACCTAATTCTAATAATATTATTACAAGTGAAAGAATAATTGAAATGAGTGATGATCTTATTATAGATGTAGAAGATAATAAGATTAAAATTATAGAAAGCGATAATAACGATTTAAGATTTGTTATAAAAAATATTAAGGGATGTAAAACTAAATTTTATGAAGGTGATTTAGATTTGATATATTATTATAATGTTTGTGATTTTAGCCCAGAATTATTTAGTGGATTTGTTGATTCGATAAATAATAAAGAAATATTAGATTATTCATATAATGAAGTAGAATTATATACAAATGCTAAAAATATAGAAACATTAAAAACAAATAAAAAAAAGTTTTATCACTTTGATGAGTATTAATAAGTAAAAAAGAATTGATATTTTAAAAGGATTGTAACTTACAAATTATAAGTTACAATCCTTTTTTATAATTATACTATTTTTTATCAATTGTATTTTTAATAGATGAATAAGTTAATCCAATGTTAAGTAATATACCAACTATGTATCCAACAATTGAAGGTACACTATAATTATCTTGCAAAGATACAACTAATATTGCATTGATTAAATAGCATCCTATATACAAATATAAATATGGTAATGGTTTTCCTTTTAGCATATAAACTAATGCAACTACTTCACCAATGCAAGTTAATGTTGATATTATGTATATATAACCAGCATTAATTGAAAGTGCATTTGATAGTACTCCTATAGAAGCAATGACAAGAACAAAGATTAACCAAACTTTACCAATTGTAGGTATTTTTTCTGACATATTTTATCCTCCTTAATTATAATATAGCATATTTTTTATTAATTAAATAATTTTTTATTAATTTTATAACAAAGATTGACAGTTAAAAGTCTTTTTGATATATTGTTAATAACAGAAACAAATAAGTTTCTTTTATAAAAATATTTGTTATTAATAAATTGTTAGAAAGAAAGTTATAAAATGAAAAATATTTACAATAGAAAGTGTATAAATTATGTTATTATATTTAAGAATATGAGTTTTTATGAGTAATATTTATGCTAAAAATGTTTTAATGATAAGGAGTTGATTTAAATGTTTAATGCAGAAGAAGAAACAAATAAAATTGTTGAATTTATAAGAGATTACTATAAGGAAAATAATTTAAAAGGAGTAGTAATAGGCGTTAGTGGTGGAAAAGACTCAGCCGTAGTTTGTGCATTATTTGTTCGCGCAATTGGAAGAGAAAATGTTCTTGGAGTAACACTTCCATGTCATTCAAATAATACTGATAGAACTGATGCAATTAAAGTTGCCAATAAATATGGATTTGAACTTATTAATTTAGATTTAACACCATGCTTTGATAGTTTTATTAATGAAATAGATAAACTTGGTAGTTTTACTGATAAACAAACTATTGATAGTAATATTAATCTAAAACCAAGACTTAGAATGAGTAGTTTGTATTATCTAGCACAATTATATTCCCAAATAAAAGGAGGAACATATATTGTTGCTGGCACTTCAAATATGTGTGAACTATATGTAGGCTATTTCACTAAAGGAGGAGATTCTACTTATGATATTGGAACTCTTAATAATTTTACTGTTGATGAAGTAATTAAAATAGGAGAGTATCTTGATGTACCAGATGAAATAATTCATAAAACTCCAAGTGATGGTTTAAGCAATTTGAGTGATGAAGATAAACTTGGTGTTAAATATAAAGATATCGCATCATACATAAATAACGAAGATATTGATAGTGAAATTTCAAGTAAAATAGAAAAATTACATAAAAATAATGAACATAAATTTAACATTCCTGTATATAAAAGGGAAGAGTAAGGAAAAAATATGAGAATAGGTATATATGTAGGTAGTTTTAATCCAGTTCATAAAGGACATATCGCTATTTCTAATTATATAGTTGATAATAATTATGTTGATAAATTGTTAATCGTACCAACAGGTAATTATTGGAATAAAAATAATAATATAGATTTATCACTTAGAATAAAGATGATAGAAAAGTATGAAAATGATAAAATTAAAGTAGAGCGTGAGTTTAATGATTCTAAATATACATATGAATTATTTAGAAAGTTAAAAAAAAGATATATAGATGATCAATTATATTTAATTATTGGAGCAGATAACATTATATCTTTTGACAAGTGGATGAATTATAAAGAATTATTAAATTATGGATTAATAATTTATAATAGAGATAATATAGATGTTTCATTATATTTAGAAAAAATTGATAAAACAGAAAATTATTTTGTTTTAAATAATGCACCTAAATATGATATATCAAGTACTAATATTAGAAAAACTATTAAAGATTTTTATAATCTTAGTGATATGCTTGATAAGCATGTTTTGGATACTATTTTAGAATATAATTTATATAATGATTAGGAGAAGTATGAAAGAAGAAATAATAATAAAAAAATTAATATCTAATAAAGAAACAATCGCAACCATGGAGTCTTGTACAGCGGGATATCTAGTAGCTAATCTAACTAATGTAGATGGTTCTAGTGAAGTTATAAAAGTATCCCTTGTTACTTATTCAAATGAATATAAAATTAAATTTGGAGTTAAAGCTCAAACTATAGAAAAATATAGTGTTTATAGTAATGAAACATCAAGAGAAATGGCAAAAAGTGTAAGTGATTTTGCAAATAGTACATATGGAATTGGTATTACAGGACAAATAAATAGAGTAGATCCTAATAATCCTTATGGAAAAGATAATGAAATATTTGTGACTATTTATAATTCAAAAAATAAAGAATATAATGATTTTATAATAGTTTGTCCAAATAAAAAAAGAAAATTATGTAAAGAATATATAATAGATAAAGTATATGATAAATTAATTGAAATTTTATAGGAGAGAATATGAATTATTTGTTAGAACTTAAAAATAAAAATATAGATATTTATCCAATTAAGCAATTATTACTTACTAAAGAAAAGAATTTTAATTTAGTAAGAATTAAATCACTTAAAGAATTAAAAACAAATTTAGTGTATAAAAGTATATTAAATCAACTAGAAATACTAGATACTTTTAATACTAAGTTTAAAGATATTATAAGTGAAGTAATTTTGTGGAGTGATGTTGCTAAAGCAGGTTCAAGTGAAGAAAGGAAAAAATGGGTAAAGAATAAATATAATTTATTTTGTCATAATATTGGTTCTAGTCAGATATATAAAGAGCATACTAACAATTATAGTGAACTTATATATATTTTAATTAAAACTCATGGTTATATAGGACAGTATTTGCAAGGTGAAGTAAAATTATCTACAAACATTGAACTATATAATTTAATAGAAAATAAAATAATAAAGAAAGAAGAATTAAAAGAAATATTACTTATTTTAAACGAATGTATTATAAGAGATGTCTCTAACAATTTATATATTAATATTAAGAATGATATTGAAAAAACGATAATTAAAATCGTTAATAATGATTTTGATAATGATGAGGATATAGTTTTAAAACTTGATAGGCTTAATAATGGAATTACTAGTGATGATAAAAATAAGATAAATTTAATAATACAAGATAACGATATAAAAGTTAGATTAACAAATATATTTAATAATTATGAACTTTGGTATTTTAAATCTGCACTTGGATCTTTTTCTATTGAAGAACAAATAAAAATATTATTATTACTTCCATATGAAAATAAAGATTTAAAAGTAACATTTAATAGTTTAATGAAAAGTATTTATCTTGATTATAAAAATATAAGAAGAACAAACATTTATAAACAAAGAATAATACAAAAATATTTAAGTGATATGGAGTATAAACAAATAATTAACAAACAGATAAATGATAATATAAATATAACTTATCAAAATAAGATAAAAAATGATGTTATTGAGTTTAATTTTATATTTTCTAAAGTTGCAACTAAATTAATAGAGTTTTGTGAAATAGCATATGAATCTAATAGTTTATATAATAAAGCAGTAATAATGTTATATGATTTATTTGGATTTAGAAAAGATGAATATGATAGATTTTATAATGAAATTGAATATTTACAGACTATGAATAGTAGTATTAACCATAAAGCAAAACTACTTGAATTTATTAAAGGAAATAATATTCTTGATGTTGGTCCTGGTGGAGGAGCATTAATGGATTTAATATTAGATACATATGAAGATAAAAATGTATATGGAATAGATATTTCAAGTAATGTTATTGATGAACTTAATAAAAGAAAATTAAAAGAGAAAAGAAAGTATAATTTAGTTAAAGGAAATGCTTTATATTTAGAAAAATATTTTAATGAGAAAAGTCTTGATACTATAATTTTTTCATCTATTATTCACGAATTATATTCTTATATTGAATTTGATGGAAAAAGATTTAATTATGATACGATTAAAAAAGCATTAAAAAGTGCTTATAATATACTTGATGTTGGTGGTAGAATTATTATTAGAGATGGTATTATGAGTAGTACTAATAATAAACGTATTATAGAGTTTAAAAATAGTAATGATATTAATATTTTAAAAAAGTATAAAAATGATTTTAAGGGTAGAAATATTGAATATGAAATAATAAGTGATAATAAAGTATTAATGAATGAAAATGATTCAATGGAATTTTTATATACATATACTTGGGGAGATGAGTCTTATTCACTTGAAGTAAAAGAACAATTTGGATATTTTAATTTAAATGAATATAAAAAGTTTATATTAGATAATTTAGAAAATTCTAAAATAGTTTATTCGTGTGAATTTTTACAAAGTGGATATACTGATCATTTATTAAATAAAATATCTTATTATGATGAAGATATGAATACTATTACTTTGCCTAATAGTACTTGTATAATAGTAATAGAGAAAGGTTTTTAAAAATGAATTATAGTAGTGAAAGTGAATTTTTAAAAAATTATGATGCTAGTAAGTATGATAGATTATCTGTAACAAGTGATATATTATTATTCAGCGTTTCTGATGGACATAGTGAAAATTATAGAAAGTTAAAGAAAAAATATTTTAGTGTATTATTAGTTAAAAGAAAAAATTATCCATTTAAAGATAAATGGTGTTTGCCTGGTGGATTTATAAGAAGTGATGAAACAACCGAAGATGCAGCAAGAAGGATACTTGCAAATGAGACAAATCTTCATGATGTATTTATGGAACAGTTGTATACATTTGATGATATTGATAGAGATCCAAGATGTAGAACTCTTGGTGTTACTTATATGTCTTTAGTTGATAAAAATAAATTAAATTGTGATTTATTTTCTAATGCATCTTGGTTTAATATAATTTGTTTAGAAGATGATTCATCATATCATGTAACACTTGATAATGGTAGTGAAGAGTTGAAATTTGTTGTTAGTAAAACTTTAAAAGAGAGTACAACTGATAGGTATAAATTTGATATAGTATCAAGCGATATAGCCTTTGATCATCCAAAAGCAATTATTAGTGGAATAGAAAGACTTAAGAATAAGATAATGTATACAGATATAGTATTTAATATGATGGGAGAGTATTTTACATTAGGAGAACTTCAACAAGTATATGAAGTTATTTTAGGTAAAAAACTATTAGATGCAGCATTTAGAAGAATTATTGCTAGTAAAGTAGAAGCAACTAATAAAATGAAGACTGGAGAAGGACACAGGCCAAGCAAATTATTTAAATATAGAGGTAGAAAAAATGAGAAAAATAAATAGAGTTAAATTATTTTCAAATAAAACTGAAAAATCAGAAAAGATAGCATATGAGCTTACTAAAATATTAAAAGAATATGGTTTTGAAATTGCTGAGGATTATGATTTAGCAATAGCTATTGGAGGAGACGGGGCTTTTCTTCGTATGGTAAAAGATAATAACTTTGATAGTAGCATATACTATGTAGGTGTTAATACTGGGACTCTTGGTTTCTTACAAGAAATTAAGCCAGAAGAAATAAGAAAATTTGTAGAATCACTTAATAATGATGAATTTAAAGTAGATTATATAGGTGTTTTAGAAGTGAAAATTACTACAGATAATAAAGTATCTAAATATTATACATTAAACGAACTTGTTGTAAGAGAACTTGAATTAAATGCATTTTATGCCGATTTATATATTGATAAAGTGAAATTAGAGAAATTTGTAGGAGATGGTCTTTTAATTGCAACATCAGTTGGATCTAGTGCATATAATACAAGTTTTAGAGGAGCTTTAGTCTATAATACTTTACATACTATTCAAATAAATCCAATAGCGCCTATTAATACACGTGCATATAGAAATTTAATAAATCCAATTATTTTACCTGAACATAAACATATAGAAATATATCCAACTAAACCAACTGTACTTGCTGTATTTGATGGGGAAAATAAAAGATATAATAATGTTTTAAAAATAGAATGTTGCGTTAAAAATAAAAAACTAAAATTCTTAAGAACAAAAGATTATAATTATATTAATATTATAAATGAAAAATTTTTAACAGATTAAATAATAATATTGATTTATTAAGTATTTATGTGAAAAAAATAAGATGTTATAATAAAAAAAGTAATGAGTAAAATGGCATTTAAAATAGGAATGTGGTGATTAAAATTATTTTTTTGATTTATATTATACTAAAATGAAAACTATACTTTAAATAGCGATTATAATAAACCAATTAAATATGGATGGAATGTAATATATTTTGGTAAGAATGAAGAAAAGAATGTTGTATTTATTGATAACCTAAAAGATTTAGTTAATTATTTAAATATATAATAGTAATAATTTTATATAATCAACATATTATTAGTATGAAGAAAATATTAATAATATTGTTGTTTTTTTTATGCATTAAAGTTAATGCATCAATAGTAGTAATGGATGCAGATAGTGGAAGAGTTTTATATAGTGAAAACATGAATGAAAGAAAATTAATAGCTTCAACAACTAAAATTATGACAAGTATTATAGCCTTAGAAAATGGAAATTTAGAAGATGTTTTTAAAGCAGGTAGAGAGATAAGAGAAGTAAATGGTTCAATGATTTATATAAAAGAGAATGAAAGTATGTCACTTAATGATCTATTATATGGACTTATGCTTAGAAGTGGAAATGATGCGGCTATGGTTATAGCTAATAATGTACTTGGTTATGATAATTTTATTGCAGAGATGAATATTAAAGCATTTAAACTTGGTATGAATAATACTACTTTTGAAAATCCACATGGTCTTAATGATAATACTAAAAACTATTCAACTGCTTATGATTTATCTCTTTTAATGAAATATGCAATTAATAATGAAGAGTTTCTTAAAATAACAAGTACTAAGAAATACAAAGAATGGTATAATAAAAACGAATTATTAATAGACTATAAATATCTAATTAGTGGAAAGATTGGATATACACAAAAAAGTGGACAAGTTTTTGTAAGTGCTGCTAGAAAAAATAATAAAACACTAATAATTTCATCGATTGATGAAGGTGATAAATTTAATTTACATAAAAAACTATATGAGAAATATTTTGAAATGTATGATAAATATAAAATATTAAATAAGTATACTCTTTCTTTTAAAGTAAAAAATAAAAATAACAATCATTATTTTATATTAGATGACTTTGATATGCTTATGAAAAAAGATGAAATAGATAAATTAAAAATTGAAGCTGATTTAGATAATGAATATGTTCTTGTATATCTTTCTAACAAACTAATACATACAGAAAAACTATATAAAAATTCATATAATCTTACTAAAAGAAGTAAATTAAAAGAGTTATTGTCATTTTTTAAATTTTAATGTAAAATGTATGCAGGTGACTAAATATGGAAAGATTACAAAAATATTTAAGTGCTTGTGGGGTAGCATCTAGGCGTAAAAGTGAAGAGTTAATTTTAAATGGTAAAGTTAAAGTAAACGGAATAGTTGTTTGCGAACTTGGTAGTAAAGTAAGTGATAGTGATACCATCATGGTAGATGGATTAATTGTAAATAGACAAGATAAAGAATATTATTTACTATATAAACCTGAAAAAACTATATGTTCAGTTAGTGATGATAAGGGTAGAGTTTGTGTTGTTGATTTAATTGATACTAAAGAGAAAATATTCCCAGTTGGAAGACTTGATTATGATACTAGTGGTTTATTACTTTTAACAAACGATGGAAATATAACAAATAAATTAACTCATCCTAAAGGAAATGTTGAAAAAACATATTTAGCTAAAGTGGACGGAATTGTTACAAAAGATGAACTAAGCATGCTAGAAAAAGGAATAATATTAGATGGTGTTAAGACTAAAAGAGCATTAGCAAAATTAAAAAAAATAGATAAAAAAAATAATAAGTCATATGTTGAATTAACAATAACAGAAGGAAGAAATCATCAAGTTAAGAACATGTTTAATTTTATAGGCCATAAAGTATTAAAATTAAAAAGAGTATCATATGCTTTTTTAACATTAGACAATCTTAGTATTGGGGAATACAGACGTTTGACTATAAAAGAAGTAAAACAATTATATAATTATGTAAAATAAAAAAATAGACTTGCTATTTTTTTATTTTTCTTCTTCGATTACAATTGCTTCTCCAGGACAAGCTTCAACAATATTAAGTAATTCTTTTTTATCTTCTTCATCAATCACTTCTTTGATAACCTCACTAAATCCCTCATCATTAATTGCAAAATATTTATCGTATTGAGCAGCACATAAACCACATCCAATACAATTTTCATTAACTCTTAATTTTTCCATTTTCATTTTCTCCTTATCAATACTATTGTAACTTAAAAAAATTAAAAAATCTATGCTTTATTGAAAAGTATGTCTAATTATGTTATCATTAATATGGTGAATGCTATGAGTTCAAGGATGGATAAATATGAAAATAATATTGGTTATGATAGTTTGAGTAGAACTAAAAGAAATGAACATATATATAATTCAACAGATATGAATGAACTATCAAGAATAAAGACAAATAATAATGTTAGTATAATTTCTGATAGTGGAAAAACTGTTAATTTAGAAAAGATTAAAAGTTATATAGATAGCATAAACAATAATGATGAAGATGAAAGAAAGAAAATTTCTATTGATATACCTGAAAAAGAAGAATTAGTCATTGTAAGAAAAGAAGAAAAAGATTATGATATAAATGCTGTTTTAGAAAAAGCAAAAGAAAATCAAGAAACTGATTATGAAGAAAATAGACATAGAAAGATAAATAATACTCAAATAGATATATTAAAGAGTATAAAAATAAAAAATACTAAGAAACCCGATGATTTAACACCATCTATAGATGAACTTAATACTGAAGAGAAGACTATTGTTGACTTAATACAAAATATTCAAAATAATAGTAGTAATACTAAAAAAGAAAGCAAAAATGATCTTTTTGAAGAACTAATGGGAGAAGATGGCGACACTATAGTTATGGGTGCTAATGATAGTAGCAATATAAAAGAAGAATTACTTAGTATGACACAAGATTTAGATAATATTAAACTACCTGAAAATGATTTTACACAAGAAATTAATATTGAAATAGAAAAATTAAAATCTAAAAATGATGATGAAGATGATAGTGATGATACAGATGAAATAAAACAAGATAATTCTTTTTATACAAATTCTGTATCTTTTGACAAATCAGATTTTGAAGGATTTGAAGATTTAGAAGATAGAGCTAAGAAAAGTAGTGTACTTACAAAAATTGCTATAGTTCTTGTATTGTTATTGTTACTTGGAACAATCTTTATTATAGTAAATTATGTATTTGATTTGAATTTAATATAACAGAAGTATTTATTGCTTCTTTTTAAATATAATTTAATATGAAAAAAAGTGATATATTTCTTATAATTACTATTATTGTATTTATATTAACATATATTTTTATTAAAATATTTACTTTTAAAAGTGAAAAAATATTAAATAATTATGCTAAGAGAAATTCAACTAATATAGTTACTAATATAATAAATGATTCAATATATGAAGTTTTATATGATAATAATTATGATGATTTAATACAAATAGATAAAAATAATTCTAATGAAATTAATTCACTTAATTTTAATAATGTTAAAATTAACAATATATTATATTTAACAACAGAAAATATATTAGAAAATATAAAAGTATTAGAGTCTAATAATAATCTAATATATAACGTTCCAATAGGAGTAATATACTCTTTGCCTATATTAATTAATATAGGTCCTAAAATACCCTTTAAGATTGATATATTAAGTGATGTTAATAGTGACGCTGATATTAAAATAAAAGAATATGGAATAAATAATGTAGTAGTTGAAGTTATTTTAAATATTGAACTTAGTGTTCAAGTTATTTTTCCATTCGTTTCACAAACACTTAATATAGAAAAACAATTAATATTAGATAGTAAAGTTATACAAGGTAATATACCAGATTATTATGGAACTTATAGTAGTTTAAATGATAAAAGTTAATATATTTACTAAGAATAATAAATTTGTTATAATTCAATATGAAAGACAGGTAATTATGGAAATAGAAGTAGAGGAAAATAAATATAAATTAATTAAAGACTATAAAAATGCTTTTGATGAAGAAATGTTTAAAGAAAGATATACATCTTATTTTGAAAATTATGATTATATTGTTGGAGATATAGCATATTCTAAATTAAGACTTAAAGGTTTCAATAAGAAAAGTAATAAGAATGTTAATAAATTTAATAATTATAATAATGTTGAAAAATACATTAAAGAAAATTGTGCTTATGGATGCAAATATTTTATTTTAGAAAAAATAACAGAAAAATAATATTAAATTAATTGATATTATTTTTTTTGTGTGATATTATTATATATGATAGAGAGGGTGCTTATGAATAAGATATCAATTAAGAATATGGATGGTACAATGGAAGAGGTTGACCTAGTAAATGCTTTTAAAATTGGTGAATTAAACAAAAGTTTTGTCATTTTATCAAAAGGTGAAACTGCTGGTGAAGGAATGAGTAAGATATATATATCTGAATTTGTTGAAAATACTCCAGGAGTATATAGTTTGATTGGTATTAAAGATGATGATACTTGGAAAAAAGTAAAAGAAGCTATGAAACAAATTGTTGAAAGTTAGGTGAAATTATGACGAGTGAAGTTGATAACATATTAAAAGGAAGAGTAGAAGCAACAGTTGAATTTGTTAATTCAAAGAAAGTTATTGGTATATCAAGTGCACACTTAACTCCAAAAGAGGATGGAGTTGTTCCACTTTCAAAACAGGGTGCATTTATTGTTAATAAAGAAGAACAAACAGCGCAAATAGAAACGTTGGATTTTTCTGATGCACCAAAAGAAAGTGGTAATCCTACTAGTGAAGAAGTTAAAGTAGATACTATACCAGGTTTAAAAACTCCAGAGTTTACGGATGTGGTAGTTGATGCTCCTTTAGAAGTAACAAGTCCAAAAGAATTAAGCGATTTTAATGTTACTGCAAGTAGTGAAGTTGTAGAAAAACAAGAGCCACAAACAACTGTAGAAGATACTATTGGAACAATAGATATTCAAATGCCTCAGATGCCAGATACAATAGTTGCTGAAGAACCAAAAGAAGTAAATGAGCAGTTATTTGAAATTCCTAGAAATGATAATCCAATAAATGATATCCCAAATGATACAAAAGAAGTAAGTACTCCTGATACACTAAATGAATCATTATCAGATGATGTGGTACATACTATTGAAGAAAGTCCTGTAGCAGAAGCATTAGATGTTGATGCTTTAGTAGAACAAAAGCAAAAAGAATTAATGGAAGAAATAGATAAGAAAATAAAAGCGTATTTAAGTGAACTAAAAGAATTATATAATCGTGGAAAATTAAATAATAGTACTCAAGAAGTAACAAATGATGTTAAAGAAGTTCAAACTCAAGAAAATCCTGTTATGAATGATGCATTAGCACAAATTAATAATATGGTAATACCAGGAGATAGTGGATTAAAATTATAATATATAAACTAATCTTAGTGATTAGTTTTTTTTATTTGAATAATATTTAATATGAAAGATTTTATATATATTAATTATGGATTTAAAGTTAATAAAATATATAATAATTATTTTTTTGTTGGAAATGATAAAGTATATATTTATAAAACTTTAAAAAATGAAAAAGAATTAGAAAAGTTATTTAATATAACAAATGATATGTATACTAAAAGACTTTTAGTTGATACATTTTTAATTAATAAAAATAATAAGTATTATACAAAAAAAGAACAAGAAAATATTGTTTTATTAAAAGTAAATGATAGGGATAGTAAAGTAACATTAAAATATTTAATGAAATATATTGACTTTAAATTAGATATTGATGAGTTTGATATTATAGAATATTGGAAAAGTACTATAGATAATATAGAAGAATTATTAATTGAATATAATAAAGAACATTTGTTATTACAAGATAGTGTTAACTATTTTATTGGAATGTCAGAAAATGCGATTACACTTATGAATCAATATGAAAAAAGAATATCTAATGATATAGCTCATAATATAAATTTTTATAATTATAATAATGAAAGTTTTAATAATCCTTTTAATTTTATTAGATTAAATAGGTTATACGATATTTCATTGTATATAAAATATAATTTTTATATTGATAATATTGATTATGATGAAATTTATAATATTTTAAATAGTATAGATGATGAATATGATGAGGCATTTTTATTTTCTTGTTTATTATATAGAAATTTCTATTTTGATGTTGTTTTAAAAATTATAAAAGAAGATGAAGATGATGAAAAAATAAAACTATTTATAAATAAAATTAAAAAATATGAAGAATTATTGTCTTTTTGTCGTCAAAATCTAAAAAAATGTAAATGGTTAGCATTAATAAATTGGTTAAATTAAAAATATATGATATAATGAAGACATGGAAAAGAAATGTCAAAATATAAAAGTTGGAGAAATTATTAATACTCAAATAACTGGTATAAGTAAATATGGTATATTTGTAAAAGTAGATGATATATATACTGGGATGATACATATATCTGAAATTACTGATAAATATGTAAATGATATAGGTAGGATATATGTTATTGGTGAAAGTGTTGATGCTAAGGTTTTAGAAATAGATGAAGAAAAAAAACAAGTGAAATTATCAACAAAAGAATTAAATAGTGGAAAAAATAAAAGAAAAGCTATTAAAGAAGAAGGAAGAGGATTTGAGCCTTTAAAAGAAAATTTGGATAAATGGATTAGTGAAACCCTTGAAGATTTGAAAAAAAGTGAAAAAACAGAATAAAAATTTAACTTTTTGTATTGACATCACTTTTCAGAAATGATATATTTATAAGCGCAACAGAGAAATTATGGGCGATTAGCTCAGTTGGTTAGAGCATCTGCCTTACAAGCAGGGGG
>JBJEED010000009.1:0-21164 GCA_051872765.1 Bacilli bacterium
GTCTTATATTTCAATCTTTCTTTCAAAAAACGGAATTTAGTCTAAAAATTAACGCACTATTACTTCTTACAAAGATTTTTAATTTCTTCATTATATATTAAAGTTGATTTAGTATATAGTTCGCACCATTTATCATCCATTTTAATACTACTATATAATGGATTACATGCGTTATATTGATATAATGATATTTGTCCCAGTGAATTCATACAATAATAATTTTGATTATCATATACCCACTCATATTTTTCATTATTCAACTTAAACTCAGGAAACAAAATAATTGTACTTCCATCTGATGTAGTTAGTGGAATATCATTTCTCATAACTATCTTATATTTAGTCTTTCCATACTCTTCTGAAACATAAACAGCATCTTCTAATTCATATTTATTCTTAATATCTTCAATCATTTCTGTTGTATATATTTCACTTATCAGCATTAATTCTCTTTTTGATATTTTAACACCATTAGTATTTTCATAATTACCATCATTATCAAATGTATACTCTAATGGACATATAGCATCCTTATCGCTATAATCACCTATTGTATACATATTATTTGTTTTACAATACCAAACTTTATAAAAAAATGCACTATAAACAACTTGATTATCATCTATCTGTTTTTTTATAGCAAGTTTAGGCGTAGTATGCCTATTTTTAACTATATAATAATCTATATAGATTGCACATCCACACGCAAATAATATAATAAAAATTATAATAAATACTTTTGATAACTTTCTCATATATATACTCCATTTTATATACTCATTATAACTTTTTAAAAGCAAAAAGTAAATAACTTTGCTATATATCTTAATTTATTATATAATATCTACTAGAGAAAAAGGCTTAAAATAAAATTAAGTTAAATAACTCTAAAAATATTAAGGAGGAAAGTTTTATAAAATGAAAATAATATTTATAATTTTAATTTTTATTTTAAATATTAATAATGTTAAAGCTTATGAAAATAATTATTTTAGTATAGATATACCACAAGATTATATTTTAGAAGTAGAAGATGATAATTCGTATAAATGGATAAAAGAAAATAATTATATAGCTATAACTATATCTAATAATAAAGAACTAAATTATAATATATCAACATATACTCAAGCAGATATAGAAAATCAAAAAAAATATATTGAAAATAATATTAATAGTAAACTCGAAGATTTTAATATTAAAGTGAGTGTTAATAATATAAAAAGGATTAAGTTAAATAATAAAGATGTATTAAATTATAGTATTTATTGGCCCACTTTAGATAGTACTGGATATAACACTTATCAGATAGGAAATGTATTTACAACTAATAACTATATTACAACCATAGTTTATAGTAGTGATAAAGAAATTAATGATGATAGTGAATATTATAGCATTATTAATAGTGTTAATATTAAAGATGATAATATTAAAAACAATAATATTTATTCTATCTTAATATCTATAGTAATGTTAGCACTAATAATATTAGGATATATAAGAAGACATAAAACAAAAAAAGCATAGAATGCTTTTTTAAATTATAATATTATTTTTCATTTTACTTAATATTAATTTTTCTTGTCTTGATACTTTGACTTGTGATAATCCTAATATATTAGCAGTTTCACTTTGTGTAAAACCTTTATAATATCTATAATCAATAAGTAATCTATCATTTTCATCAAGATTTGATAATTCATCATCAATAAGTATCCTATTAATTATATCCTCTGTATTATCTAAGTAATACTCTCTATCATTTTCAATACTTTTTGTAAATGCTACACTTTCTATAACTTTTGTTAAATAAGACTCATTTAATCCCATAAAGTCACATATTTCACTAAGCGTAGGTTCTCTTTCTAATTTGCTAAATAATAAATCTTTTACTTGAAGATATTTTTTATATAAACTAAATATTTCATCACTCACAATTATATTTCTATCTTTTCTTATATATTCTATAATTTCACCCAAAATATATTTGTATGCATAAGTTGAAAACTTAGTTCCTGATGATGAATCAAAGTGTTCATTTGCTTTAATTATTCCAATTATTCCTACCTGGTATAAATCATCTAAATTATAATATCTACTATACTTTGATGCAATTTTATATACTAGATTTTCATTTTCTTTTATTAAACTATTCAATATTTCTTCTCTATTCATGAATTTATATTAACACTATTAAAAAAAATATTAAATCAATTCGACAAAACTAGATAAATTATTCATACGACAATTTTTTTCTTTTAACGACAAGTAGTATTATAAGACAAACTACACTTATTCCTAAAATAATAAAAGAAAGCATAATATTATCTCCTGTCATAGGAGCAGATATTGTATTCAATTCAAACATATCTGTATTCGTATAATCGGGTCCTTCTAATTTACTATTTAAGTCTACCATAGTTGGTTCTGTAAATGTTTTTACATAACAAAAATTTTTCTTACAATAATCAGAATAATCTAATAATAATTCATTTTTTGCATTAAATACCAAAGCAGAATTAGTTATATATCTATAAAAAGTCATTTTTGATGGTTCATCTTTTATATAACCTTCTAATTGAGCATAGTATTCATCTGTATACTCTATTTGATTATCTTGAACTCTATAAAAATGATATCTATCTTCACTTTCTATAAAAGATGAATCAAGACCACTAGGATATAATGTAGACCACTCACTATAATTTAATTCAATAGTTGATGCTTTAACTCTAGTTATTCCTAAAATCAAAATTAATGAAAGAAAAAATTTTAAAACTTTTTTCATACCTTTACCTCCCTTCATAAATATAATTAGCAATAAATATTAAAAACACTTCTTTTTTTATATTTTATTTGATATCAAAATAAAACCCCTTAATTTTACTTAAGGGGAAATATTTATAAAGTATTTATATAAAGGGATAATTTTTATTTTCTTAAAACATAGGTGTGAGTTATGCCTAATAAGAAAAATGTAAAGGTAAATAACAGTAAAATCATTTTTATTTACTCTATAAATATTTATTTATATAGATGATTGAATATTCATCATTTATACAATTATAGCCTCATTTATCACATCCTTTCATGAAATTTATATATCTATTTAGTTAATGTAACTTCTACTTCTTTTTCTTTGTATTCTCTTCCATCAGCATACTTTATTTTAAGTTTTACTTTATCACCAGGTTCCTTTTCATATAGAACATCACTCAAATCACTAAATGTTTTAATTTTAATTCCTTCTATTTCTGTGATAATATTACCTATTTCAAGTCCTGCTTTATCGGCACCACCTCCTTCAGTAATTTTTGATATATAAAATCCTTCTGGTAAATTATAATAACTATTACTAGTCATATATCCTTCTATCCCAAGGACTGGTTTTGTTTCTTCTTCTCCATTCATAAGAGTAGTAATTAAACTATCTATATCAGTAATAGGTATTGCGAATCCCATACCTTCAACACTTGATCCTGATAATGAAGATGATGAGTATTTTGCCGAATTTATTCCAACAACTTCTCCATTACTATTAAGTAAAGCTCCTCCACTATTACCACCATTAATAGCAGCGTCTATTTGAATCATCTTAGTTGTATAATTATCGATTGTAACCTCTCTATTTAATGCACTTACTACTCCAGTTGTAACAGATTGTCCATAGCCAAGTGCATTACCAATAGCAATAACACCATTACCTACTTTTAACTTATCACTACTACCAATAGTTGCTAATTTTATTGAATCTATTGTATCTTGATCAAGAGAAGATAATTTAACTGCTATTACTGCAACATCTTTTCTTTCACTAGCACCCTTAATACTTGCATCTACACTTTTATCATTAATAAATTTAACTGTTAATTCAGAAGCATCGGCAACAACATGATTATTAGTAAGTATTAACAATTCTGTATCAGTTTTACTAATAATTATACCCGATCCTGCACCTTCTTGATATCGATCTTCAGTACTATAACCAAAGAAATTTGGACCATACATTCCTGATGATACTAATGTTTTACTAGTAATTGCAACTATACTTGGCATTACATTTTCTACGATCTCTGATACATCTATAAGATAAACACCTTCAATCTCACTATCAGTAGTTTGTGTATAATTTAATTGTATATCAGATGTATCTTTTATTGATGTATTTTTAGAATTATATTTAATCTTATAATATCCAAAACATGCTATACCAAGTAGAACAATTAATATTAATAAAACAATTATTATATCTTTATCATCAAATCTTTTTTTCTTTTTTTCTGGTTTTATATAGTTAATTTTCTCTTCTACTCTAATCTCTCTTACATTTTCATTATTGTTTTTGCTATCAGAAGTTTTATTTTCATTAAATTGTCTTTTTGTATAATAAGTTTTATTATTCTTGTAATCTTTATTTTCTTTTTCTTTGCTTTCCATCTTTATTATTCTCCTGTTTCTTCTTTAATTCATAAACTATATCTGAATTCTTACATACATTTTCAGAATGTGTTACAATAATTACACATTTATTTTCATCTTTAGCAAGCTTTTTAAATATATTTAATATATCTTCTTCTGTATCTTTATCTAAGTTACCTGTAGGTTCATCTGCAATTATAACTTTAGGATTATAAGATAAACTCCTTGCAATAGCAACTCTTTGTTGTTCTCCTCCTGAAAGTCTTAATACTCTTCTATCGCCATGTTTTTTTGTAAGACCCACATCTTCTAATAGTTTTAAACTATTTTTATATTTTTCTTTATATTTATTTTTAATACCATTTATATCCATCGATAATATAATATTCTCTGCTGCTGTTAAATGTGGTAATAAATTATAGCTTTGAAATACTATTCCGATGTCACTATTTCTATATTTATCAAGATCTATTTTACTTAAATCTTTATTATCATAAAATATTTTACCTTCATAATTAGTTTCAAGTCCACATATTAGCGATAATAGAGTTGTTTTACCACTACCACTTTTACCTTTTATTGCATATACTTTTCCAAGTTCAAAATCAAATGATAAATTCTTAAATACATACTCATCTTTTTTTGCATCTTTATACCTATAACTTACATTCTCTATTTTTATAATTTCTTTTTTATTCTTCATGTTATCTCTCCTTTAATATATCAAGTGGCGAAAATCTTGATATAGCAACACCTGATGATATACTACTGAATATAGTAAGCAATATCCCTATTGCAAGAAGCTCTATTAATACTTTAAAATCAACTACTGCATTTATATTACTAACTTGTTCAATGGTTGCAACTCCACTTATTTTATTATTTCCAACAAAATTTGTTTTATTTACACCTTCATCTATATTCATACCACCAAAATTTTTATTTATATTATCTATTTGCTCACTTGAATTACTTATTTCATTTTCAAGAAGAGAATTTGCTATATTAACACTACATAATGATCCTACACCAGCACCAATTAAGAGACTAAATATTGCAACTATTAAAAGTTCTAGCATAAATTGACTTATTACAAGAGATTTTTTCATTCCTATAGTTCTTAAAACACCAATTTCATATTTTCTCTCTCTAATATTAATCATATTAATTACAAGCAATACAACTCCACCAATAATTAATGTTATAACTAAGAATACCATTGCAAATGACTTAACATTTGATATAGATTTAGTAGCATTCTTAACCGTTTCCTCATTAGTTGTAACTGTATAATATTCACTCAATCCTTTTTCTTCAACTTCACTTTTAAATTTATCTATAGAATCTTCATCTTTCAATATAAATGTAGGTGTTATAGTAACACTTAAATCTTCATCATCAGCAATTATTTTTTCAATAACAGTTGATGTTGTTATTATTTGATTAGCACTTCTTGAAAACATACTACTCATATCATTAGCATCATCACTATTTTCCTTATAAATTCCACTTATTTTAACCTTATAAGTTAAATCTTCATCATTGGGATTTAGAAGTGTAATTTCATCACCTACTTCTAATTCATTTAAAACAGCTAATTCTTCAGATATAATACACTCATCACTATTTAAATCATTAAATATACTTCCACTAGACATTGTATAAGTTCCATTTATAAATTCACTCATTGACTCATAAGAACTATATCCTATTAATGTAAAAGCACCACTAGATATTTTATCATTAAATATTTTCTCAGTTATAGTGGTTTGTTTAGTTGTTGTTTTACCACCACTTGGAGCTCTGCCACCTGGAAATCCTCCATTTTGATAATCACTTCCCCAACTTTGAGTTGTTGTCTCTGTCTTAGTTGTTTCTTTTACTAGACTATCTGTTGTTTCCTCGATATCTTTAGCATTAACGCTTGTATTATAAATATAATAATAACTTTTTAAGTAATCACTATTTCCATAATTATTTATTTGATCAATGGTAAGTTCATCGATGTTATTAAACTGTTCTATCATTTCTTCTTGAGAAGAACTTTCATTTTTAAATGATTCCATTAAAGCTTGCCTATCCATAGAAATACTAGCTTCTAAATTATACTGCTCTTCATATGATTTTACTATGCTGTTTGCAGAACTTCTAATTGCAAGAGTAATAGACGATGCCGCACTTATTACAAGTATTATTATACCTATAAGTATATTTCTTCCTTTATTTCTTTTAATAGAAGTTAATGCATTTTTAATAATGTACATATTTATTTTTCCTTTCTACATACTAATCATACTAATCAATTATTAAAATAACATTAAAAAACAAACTTTTTTTATTAGTTTGTTTTAAAATTTACACTAAATGTTGTATAACCGCTTTTACAATCAACACTTATTTTTCCATTATGACTATTAACTATATTAGTAGCAATGGCAAGACCAAGGCCATATCTATTGTCATTTCTATTTCTAGATTTATCCGCTTTATAAAAACGCTCAAATATTTTTGTACGCTCTGATTTAGGTATTTCATCTCCCCTATTGATAACTTCTAATATAATATTATCTTTCTCTTTATATAAATTCACTCTCAATGTAGAATTTTTATAACTATGTTTAATAGCATTATCAATAAGAATAGTTAATAACTGTTTTATTCTTTCAGCATCACATTTAAGTTTTAAATCTTCTTTTATATCATAATCTATCTTTAAATTATTCTCATATATTAAACTTTCGAAAGTTAAAACTGTTTTTAATGTTATTTTAGAAATATTTTCGTCCTTAAAATACATTTTTGCTGAATTATTTTCCATTCTTGATAATTCTAATAAATCAGTTACTAACTTACTCATTCTTTCACTTTCACTTTTAATATTATTTAGCCATTTCTTTTCATTCGGTTCGCTTTCTAACATTTCAGCATTAGCAAGTATTACAGCAAGAGGAGTTTTTAATTCATGAGAAGCATCATATATAAAATCTTTTTGCTTTTCAAAAGAATCAACAACTGGTTTTACCAACCACTTTGTAAGTACTGCACTAATATATGCTATTATTACTAATGATAATACAAATATAATAAATGATTGAACAAAAGAACTTCTAACTATTTCTTTTGACTCACTATTATCAATAATTATAATACTGTTTTGATTATTTAAATATGAATACTTATTAAAATATAGATTGCCTACTTTGACTTCTTTATTTTCTTTTATAATAATTTTAGCAAGCTTAACTAATTTATCTTTATCTATTTCTTTATCAGTATAATTTATTACACTAATTATATTTTTATTAATATCATATGTAACTACATAAGCTATTGAATCTAATAATATAGGTCTATTTAAGACTAAATCAAAGCTATTATGTGCACTAGATATTCTATTTAAATTAGTAAGAATCTTTTCTTTTTCCCTACTATATGTAAGAACATTAAATATTAAAAGTAATATAAATATAAACACTGAAATTATAGTGAATAATAATAAAAATGTTTTATTTCTAAGCCTCTTCATTATTTACCTCTAACTTATATCCAAGACCTCTTATTGCTTTTATATTTACTTTAGAATCAATTATTTTAATCTTTTTTCTAATAAAAGATATATATGCTTCTAAATTATTCGACTCAACTTCACTTTCAAGGCCCCATATTTTATCATATAGAATATCTTTAGAAATAATTTGTTCTTTATTTCTCATTAAATATTCAAGTATTAAAAATTCCTTTCCTGATATATTCATTGTATCATTAGATGTTTTACATATAAGTTTTGCTGTACTTACATTTAATATTAAATCAGCATATTCTATTTCATCATTATTATTTTTACTATTATTTTTTCTTAATTGAACATTTACTCTTGCTATTAATTCTTCCATATGAAATGGTTTTGTTAAATAATCATCAGCTCCATATGAAAACCCCTCTAATTTATTTTCAAGTTCATTTTTAGCAGTAAGCATTATTACTTTAGATGAGATATTATCACTTCTTATTTGCTTTAGTATTTCAAAACCATTCATTTTAGGCAGCATAACATCTAATATAATTAAATCATATATGCCACTTTGAGCATTATATAGTCCTTCTTCTCCATCATATGAACAATCAACAGTATACTTTTCTTTTTTTAATCTACTACATATCGCATCTGATAGATTGAATTCATCTTCAATAATTAAAACTCTCATACTCACCACCTTATTAATTTTAATAAATAATATTATAGTTTAAATTGTGAATTATATAAATCTGCATAAAATCCATTTTTTTTCATAAGTTCTTCATGCGTTCCTTGTTCAATGATATTTCCCTCATTCATAACAAGTATTAAGTTAGCATTTTTAATTGTTGATAATCTGTGAGCTATTATAAATGAAGTTCTTCCTAATGTAAGTTTATCCATTGCTGATGAAACTAATTCTTCTGTTCTGGTATCAACATTACTTGTAGCTTCATCAAGAATTAAAAATGGTGCATCTTTAATCATACCTCTTGCAATAGTAAGAAGTTGCTTTTGTCCACTTGATATTGTATCATTATCATTTACATTTGCATTTATTCCACCAGGTAATGTATTAACAAAATGATCTATTCCTACTACTTTAAGAGCGTTATTTATCTCATCTTCACTTACTTGTTCTTTATTAAATATTAAATTTTCTTTAATACTCCCATCAAATAACCAAGTATCTTGAAGGACCATAACAAATAAATCATGAATGTTTTTTCTTGTCATATTTTTTATAGATACACCATCTATTAAAATATCACCCTCATTAATTTCATAAAACTTCATAAGTAAATTTACCATAGTAGTTTTACCAGCGCCAGTTGGTCCTACTATTGCAATTTTATCACCTGGATTTGCTTTTGCACTAAAATTGTTTATGATATTATGATTTTTATTATAACCAAATTTTACATTTTTAAATTCAATAATTCCTTTTACTTTAGATTTATCTAAATGAGAAGTACAATTATTTTCATTACTCATTTCTTTCTCATCAAGAAATTCAAATACTCTTTCACTAGCAGCTGCTGTTGATTGTAAATTAGTCATTGCCTGTGCAATTTGTGATAAAGGATTAGTAAACTGCCTTACATATATCATAAATGCAATTATTACACCAAATGTAATTTTATTGTTCATAGTAAGAAGAACACCAACTACACATACACACAAATAACCAAAATTACCGATAAATCCCATAAATGGATGCATAAGTCCTGATAAAAAAGCACCCTTTCTATTACATGTATATAATTTTTTATTTAAATCATTAAATTTTTCATTAGCATCTCTAACACCATTATATGATTTTACAATTGTATGAGATGAATACATTTCTTCTATAAATCCATTCATATTTCCAAGTTCTGTTTGCCTTTGAACAAAATATTTTTGAGATTTATTTATTATTATAAACATGAATATAAATCCAATTAAACTTGAAAGTATAGCTGTTATAGCCATTATAGAATTTGTCTTAAACATCATTATTATAGAACCAATAAATAAAGTAATACTACTAATTAGTGTAGCTAGACTATTATTCATTTGACTTGATATTGTATCTACATCATTAGTAACCCTTGATAAAACATCTCCTGTTTCATGAGAATCAAAATATTTAAGAGGAAGAACATTTATCTTTTTACTTATTTTATCTCTTAAACTTCTGGCAAAATTATTTGATACAGTTGTTAACATATATGATTGTATATATCCAAACAACGCACTTATCAAGAACAATATTCCTATAATTAATGAATAATGTTTAACTGAATCAAAATCCATTTTTTTAATTACAATTGATTTAATACTCTCTGGAAGAGTATCAACCATTTTTATGATATCATTTGTATTTTCCTTATCAATCTGACTAATTAAAGTAATAAACTCTAATTGCTCCCTATATGTAATTGTCGTTCCTTTAATTACCAAATCACTACCAGTAGAATTAGAATTAATTTTTGTTACTAACTCTTTCATAGCTTCACTATCAACTGAAAGACTATCAGTTATAGTATCTGTTAATTGTGATACCTTATCAGGTGTAATTAATGATATTATTGCACTAGAAAATCCTAATACTAATGCAATTATCATAATTTTTTTCCATTTATCTAATCCATTTATTAATCTTTTCATTGAACCTTTAAAATCTTTTGACTTTTCAATTGCTCTAGGTTTAGGCATTATTAAGTTCCTCCTCTCCTAGCTGTGATAAGGCAATTTCTTTATATATATCACACTTATCAAGTAATTCTTTATGTTTTCCAATTCCAACTATTTTTCCCTTATCAAGCACAATTATTTTATCAGCATTTATAATTGTTCCAATTCTTTGAGCAACAATAAGACATGTTGCATCTTTTGTATATTTTTTTAGTTCACTACGAAGTATATAATCTGTTTTATAATCAAGAGCACTAAAACTATCATCAAATATATATATTTCTGGATTTTTTGCTATTGCCCTTGCTATTGAGATTCTTTGTTTTTGACCACCACTTATATTAGTCCCACCACGAGCTATATGTGATTCATATCCATCAGGCATTTTAGCAATAAAATCAGTAGCTTGAGCAATATCTAATGCTTTAATTACATCTTCTTCACTTAATTCCTTTTTACCATTATCTCCATATCTTACATTACTATCAACAGTACCACTAAACATAACTGCTTTTTGTGGTATATACCCTATTTTATTATTAAGAACTTCTCCTTTATATTTTTTTACATTCACTCCATCTACTAAAATGCTTCCTTCACTAACATCATAAAATCTTGGAATTAAATTTATTAATGTTGATTTACCACTACCAGTAGAACCAATAAATGCAACAGTTTCTCCTTTTTTTACTTTAAATGATATATCATTAAGAACATATTCTTTAGCATCAGGATATTTAAAACTAACATTTTTAAATTCTATTTCTCCCTTAATATCAGTATCTAATACATCAAATTTACCATCTTTAATAGAATTATTTTCATCTAATACTTCGTTTATTCTTTTAGCAGAAACTTCTGCTCTTGGAAGCATCATAAATATCATTGCAAGCATTAAAAATGACATTATTACCTGAGAACCATAACTACTAAATACTACCATATCACTAAATAAAGTAATTTTATCAAATAAGCTCATAGAAAGCATTAAAATTGCCCCAATAAAATAAATCCCAAGTGTTAATCCATGCATAACCAAATTAATTGCAGGATTTAAAATAGCAAAACATCTTTGATTAAACAATTGCATACTTGTTAAATCATCATTAACTTCATTAAATCTATCTTCTTGATACTCCTCAGCATTAAATGCTCTAACTACTCTAATACCTGTTAAATTTTCACGAGTTACTCCATTTATTTTATCTATCAACTTTTGTACTTTCTCAAATCTAGGCATAACAATTGATATTAAAATAATTACCACAATAAGAAGTATAAAAACACATACACCTGTTAATATACTAAGTTCTATATTTTTATTTAATATCTTACTAATTGCCCATATTGCCATAATTGGAGATTTAATAAGTAGTTGAAATCCCATTACTATAAACATTTCTACTTGGTTAATATCATTTGTAGTTCTAGTAATTAAACTACTTGTTTTAAATTTCTTTATTTCATTCATGCTAAAACTTTCAACTTTTTGAAATAATTTTTTTCTTGTGTTATATGAAAAATCTGCTGCAATATAAGATGTACAATAAACAATAATTATTGAGGTTATTAAACTACCAAACGCTACAAGTAACATTTTTAATCCAACTAATAATATATCATTTAAAACTATAGCACCAGTTTGAATTAATAATGTCATTTCACTCATATATTCAGGTAATCTTAAATCTAGATATACTTGAACAACAATAAATATAAAAGATATACACATTAAAAATATATCTTTTTTAGTAAGACTTTTTAATAACTTTATCATAATATTTCCTTTCTATTAATCATCACGACTTCTAAACATTAAAATTAATCTTAAAATTTCAATTAATGTTGCAGCAAGACTTGCAATATAAGTAGAAGCAGCCGCAACTAACATAGTTCTACCATTACTATATTCTTTATTTTCTAAAAGGTGTTCTTTTTTTATTTCTTCTAAAGCTCTTTTAGATGCATCAATTTCAACTGGTAGTGTTACAAATTGAAACAATAATATCGCACATTCTGCAAGTATACCAATCATTATTAAATTGCTAGAACCAAAAAGACATCCTAGTAAAATTGCAATATATCCAGCATATGAAGAAAAATTAACAATTGGCACTAGTGAACTTCTAATCTTCATAAATGTATATCCATCTTTATCTTGAATAGCATGACCACACTCATGTGCAGCTACTGAAACAGATGCTATACTATTATTTCTATATATATTTGATGATAATCTAACCACTTTAGTTCTTGGATCATAGTGATCTGTTAGATTTCCACTAGTTTCAACAACTTTAACATCACTTAATCCATTTTTATCAAGTATCTTCCTAGCTGCCTCCGCTCCAGTTATTCCACTAGAATTTTTAACCTTTGAATATTTACTATAACTAGAACTTATAAATAATTGTGCTAATAATGTAATAATAATCGCTATAAATGTTAATCCATAACTTATCATATAATAATCCATATTTTATCACTCCTCTAATAATAAAAATTATTAATCTTTGTATTAACCATTATAACATATATTTAAGATAAAACTAAAGGATAATACAAATTATATTTATAGATATTATCACTCAAATATTAAAATAAAATTAAAAATAATAAATTTATCGTTATTACCTAATCATTTTAGTAATCATTCTTTATTAAATTTTAAAATAAGTGTATAATAAAAATGTAGGTGATAATATGTATAAATTTATAGTTATACTAACTTGTAAATTAATTAATAAAATAAGTAAATTAATGGGGCATGAAGGAAGTGTTATTGGTGGACATTATGCTTTAAAATTAGATAAAAACATACTTAGTAAAATTAAACTTCCTAAATATGTTATTGGAATAACAGGCTCTAGTGGCAAAAGTTCTAGTACTGAACTTATGTATAATATATTAACAAAAAATAATTATACTGTCGTTTATAACAAAGAAGGAAGTAATACAATTAATGCTATCACTTCTTTAATATTAAATAATTCAACATTATGTGGAAAACTAAAAAAAGATGTACTATTAATGGAATTAGATGAACAATTCATGAAATATATTTTTAAATATATAACTCCTACTCATTTAATGATTACTAATATTACAAGAGATCAACCACCAAGAAACTCTCACCCATATAAAATATATAATGAGATAAAAACAGCTATTCCAAATAAAACTAATCTTATATTAAATGTAGATGATCCTTTTGTAAATAGACTTAGAATCAATCATGAGGGACTAATCACTAGTTATGGACTATCAAAAAATAATTATTCAACAAAAAGTAATATTAATAACCTAGATGCAGCTTATTGTCCTATATGTCATGAAAAATTAAAATATGAATTCTATCATTATGGCCATCTTGGATCATATGAGTGTTCACATCATCATTTTTATAGAGGCAAACCTCAATATGAAGCACAAAATATAGACATTGAAAATAAGAATATAACTATCAATAATAATATAATTAAATTACCTTCAGATTTCTTATATACAGCATACTTTGTAACTGGATGTTATGCATTATCTAAAACAATTGGTCTTGAAGATAGTCAAATAATAAATGTATTAAATGCTGGTATTAAAACTAAAAGATTAAATATCTATGATTTTGGTAATTGTAAATGGCAAATGTTAGCAAGTAAAAACGAAAACAACTTAAGTTATAAACAATCATTAGATTATATACTGCATCAAAAAGGTAATAAAACTATAATACTTGGTTTTGATACATCTAGTCGAAGATATAAAGAAAATGATATATCATGGATATACGATATAGATTTTGAAAGTTTAAATGATTCATCAATTAAAAATATTATTCTTATTGGTAAATTTTGTTACGATATGCATCTTAGAATGCAATATGCAAAAATTAATGAAGAAAAAATTATTCTTGTTGAAGATATAAATAATTTAAAAGATATACTTAAAAGTAAAACTAAAGGAAATATATATTCCATGGTTTGCTTTGATAAAGAAATACAACTTAAAAAAATTATAAAGGAGGAAAATAATGATTAATGTTTTACATTTATATTATGATTTATTAAACCTTTATGGAGAAAATGCTAATACTAGATGTATAGTTCATAATTTAGAACTAAATAATATTAAAGTAAAAGTTGACTTAAAAAGCATCAATGACAAAATTGATTTTAATAAATATGATATTATTTATATTGGTAGTGGAAGCGAAGAAGATATTTTAATTGCTCTTGAAGATTTAAAATTAAGAAAACAAGAAATAAAAAAATATATTGAAGATAATAAGTATTTATTTTTAACTGGCAATTCCATGGATATGTTTGGTAAATATGTAGACACTATTAATACTAAAGTAGATGCTCTTAACATATTTGATTATTATGTTAAATATTTAAATGAAGATGTGTTTCAAAATGCCTCTAGAAATAGAATTGTAGGTGAAGTTCGAGCAAAATCAAAACTAATTAATCAAGATATAATAGGTTTTCAAAATAGATGTGACTTAGTTATTAATAGTAAAAGCCCTTTATTTGAAACAGACGAAAAATACTCAAATAATTTAAAAAATAAAGAAGAAGGATTTAATTATAAAAATGTTTATGCTACTCATATAATCGGTCCTTTATTTATTAGAAATCCATACCTAATAGATTACTTCTTATATAATATTTGCAAAACTAAAAAACTAAAATATAAATCTTTAGATAAAATGTCTATTAAAGCATATGAAAAGTACACTAGTAGACTTAAAGAGAATGATATCAAAAATTGATATCATTTTTTATATATTTAAACATTACTACTATTTATAGTTAAATATAAAATAAATATTATGAAGATAATATATTTCTCATTGATATTTTTAAACTATTATTAATATTGTTATTCATCTATTTTCTATTTTATTTATAAATAATTTTTAATTCTTTTTTATCAATAAAAAGAGCAAAATTATTATTTTTACTCTATAAATTATAATTTATTAATATGATGATTTTTGCATATTTCCACCGTTTTTTTGTGGTGGTTCTCCCATATTTCCATCTGGTCGTTGCATTTGTCCATTATTTTGTGGAGGAATATTATCTAAATTTTGATTTTCTATAGGTTTATTTAAGAATATGAAACCTAAGGTCATAATTATTGCTCCTGTTAATACACCAATTATAAATGTTAAAATTCTATTTTTCATTTTTCCTCCTAATCTATTGTTCTACTATATTCTGTTTTTTGACCATTTACATATATATAATATGTATTATTAGTTAAATCTGAATTACTTATTATTAATGTTTTAAAATCTTCATATGCAGTAAATGAAACTATTTCTTTATCATCATTGTCTTTTAAACTGATTTCAGAATCTTTATTAATTTTTGAATTTAATGTTAAGCTTATATATTTTTGCTTTGATGTTTTATCTGGATTTTGTAGCATGTCAGATCCCAAAGCAATTATTTCTCCACCATTAATTTCAAACTTTCCATCTGTATCAATTCCTGCATCTCCACCAAGTGAAGAACCAATAGTATATACCTTTCCTCCATTAATAATTAAATCCTTATTTGAATCAATACCATCTCCACTAGCTTTAATAGTAATATTACCACCATTAATAGTAATAACCCCACCATTATCGCCACCAGCATTTAAACCATCATCCTCTGATTCTATATATATTCTTCCACCATTTATTGTAATATCATTATTAGTAGTTGTTATTCCTTCTCCATCTTCCTGAGTTCCATAAACATTTAATATTCCTTCTCCCTCTATTACTAGTTTTCCACTTGAATATATGCAACCATCTAATTCACTAGAACCACCATCTTTTAAAGTATTATTCGTTCCTTTTTTTATGTTAATAACTAACTGTCCTACATTTATATTAGCAATAGCTGAATTAATCTTACTATCGATATTTACATTATCTAAATTAAGTACAATCTTTTCTTCACTATCAACTAATATAGAATGTTCAAAACTACCTGTAATTGTATATTCTCCAGCTTCTGTAATATTAATATTTGTATCATAATCAGCTAGATTTATATTTTTAACATTAACATTTACTCCTTTATCTATATCCTCTTTCTTTATTTCTTTTTCTATATCTTCTTCCATAGGATTAAAAATATTATTATCTTTATTATCAAATATCTTAAATAATAATATACCCAAAACAAGACTTAAAATAATAATTATTATTACTTGTACTAAAGTTTCTTTTTTCATATCATTCCTTCTTTCCTATAATTAATTACACTTTCATTATTTCAATTTTTCAAAATTACATTACTAATTAATAATAATATTATTACAAATCTAAAAATAGTTTTCGTTCATTTAACTAATTTTCTTTTTTTATAATAAAAGATATATAGTAAGTATATTTCATATTTCATCTACTATATCTATTATCAATCATCAAAAAATCTATAAAAACTATTATTTACCTATTAATTGTATTATAGCATAATATTTTAACTATTTTTAATTTTATTTAAAAAAATATTTCTAAGTTATATATTTTACAAATTCATTTTGCTATATATTTTGAAATAAAAATCACTATATCAATAAAAAAAAGAGCATTCCTGCTCTATAAATAATATTTGTTTTAGTATGTATTTCTATTAAAGTTTTCATAGTATCTTTATATTTTGGCGAATCCAAATTTTTTAACTATTCTCTACTTTTAAAGTAAATTGTTAAGTGACGATAATATTGCATTACAATAGTTGTTTTTCATCATCTAAAACTTATAATAAACTATTTATAATACTGTTTATCCTATTACTTTTATCACATTTAGATAATAATCCTCGCATTTTAATATATGATTTTTCATCAAGTAATATTTTTTATATCATCAAAATTTCATATAACAATTTAGATTAATCAATGATACTCTCTATTTCTATTCATATCTTAATCATAACTATTCTTATTCAATATTTAAAAACAAATCAGAAATCTTATATCCTGTTTTTTCAAATTCACTAACAATATTTAAATATGCCTTTTTAGCAGATTGCTCTTGTGTAGCAATTTTACTTTTAAACTCATCATAAGAAACGCTACCTACAGAATCATAGCAACTATCTATTTCTATATTATTTCCTATAGCTCTATAATTACAACCATGATACCATTCTGAATCACTAAATACAGAAATATATGTAGATGAAATATTAAAATCCATCTTCCAATATGAATTAACTAAATATGTATATTCCTCAGTAGAGCCATATTTTTGAATAATATTTAAAAATTTTTTTCTTAAATTTCTAATTTCAGTATATTCAATCCACTTTCCATTTGAAGCAAGTCTTTCCTTACTCACATTAAGTCTTACCTTTTTTTGAGTACTATTATTTCCAGCATCAATTACTTCTATATTTAAATAATAGTTTTCTTCATTTAAAACATTATATGTAAGTTTTGGATTTTGATCCTTATCATCAGAATATGTTACTATTGACTTAATATATTCATCTGTTATTTTTGAATATGAATCAACATTGATGCTTTCAACATTAATTTCCAATTTTGGAGCAATAAAATCTATATCTCCATTAATAAAATTATAATAAATATTGTTTTCATAACTAGCAACATAACCATCTAGATTATTATCAGTTTTAATATGTACCCAAAAAAAATCTCCAACATGTCCATAATCAACAACATCAAATATACTATCTTTCTTTACAATTCCAATAATATCAGAATTAATGGACTTTTCTTTTCTAATATTAATATAATCATTAATAATTCTTATTTGCAATTTTGATTCACTAGCTGGATTTGATGTCCCTATTATTTTACCATCAAAAGTTTCGTCTTTATAATCATCTTTTTCTACTTTTTTACACCCTACTAGTGTTGATAATGATATTAATACTACAAAAACTAATAATACTTTTTTCATAATTACTCCATTCTATATACTACTATTTATCTATCTAATAGAATTATACCATAAGAAAAACAAATTTAATTATACATCTTCTTGATATATTATAATTTATAACATTTTATATTCATCTAAATTAACTTTGTAATTAATAACAGTTATCCCATCTTTCTCCAATTTTTCTTTTTGTTTTTCTATACCACCAAAAGCAAATTGTTTTGATAAATTTCCTTTACTATCGACAACTTTATAACATGGATTTTTAACTTCATCTGGATTATCATGAAGAATGTTCCCGACAATTCTTGCCAATTTTATATTTCCTAAATATTCTGCTATTTGTCCATAAGTTACTACTTTGTCCTTTGGAATTGTTCTTAAAAAATCATACACTTTTTCTTTCATCATTTTCTCCTTACAAATTGTAATTCGATTTACTTTATTATTTCTAATATAATTTAATAATTATTTTCATTATCATCTGTTTCTAAAAATAAACAAAAAATCACTTTTCAAATCAGTGATTTCATATATAAAACTTGATTATAAACAATCCAAGTAAAATTCTAATGGTGGAGAATGTGGGACTCGAACCCGCGACCCCCTGCGTGCAAGGCAGATGCTCTAGCCAACTGAGCTAATTCCCCATTAAGGTAGGCACTTGATAATAATCAAGCATATTGATATTACCATAAAATCTTGATTTTAGTCAAGTACTTTTTAGTATTTTTTTATCAAATATCTATTTTTTTCTGTTTTTAATTGTTATTCTCAACAAAAAATGCATAATATTCTTCAAAACTAATTTTTTCACTATATATTAATGATGCAGCAGATTCTCCTACATATCTTAGTCTCCACGATGAAGATGGAAATTGTGTAACACTCTCATGCTCTTTCTCGAATCTAAAAATAAATCCATATTTATACGCATTATCTTTTAGCCATAAATATTCACTATTAGTAGATACATCTTCTATTACTTGATTATATGGTTTTAAATCAAAAGATAAACCTGTTTGATATTCTGAATGTCCTGGTCTTGCAACTATTTCATCTGTTTGACTCATCCCATAACTATCAGCATAATTATTATAAATATTTTCTTGCTCTTTATATGATCTATATCCATCTGAAACTACAAATGTATATCCTTCTTGCTTACCTGCATTTATAAGAGAAATTATTTTATCCAAAATACTTTTACTAATTTTTTTACCACTATAAGCATATTGTGTAGGTACATCTACTATATCATCTGGTTCATAATCTTCACTTAAACCATAATACCTATTAACAATCATTAACTCATTTTTTGTTATATCCGTTTCATATTGATTATCAAACCAATCAAGATAAGATTTGGTATTAATCATCTTTACAATTTCAGTATTACTTTTTTTCTTATTTTCATTTTTATAATTAATGTATTCTTCAAGATAATCAAATATAAAATATTTTTCACTAATTAAATCGACTAAATTATCATCATATTTCATAGTCAATATTTTATCTATTTGATTTGAGTTTAATTCTTTCTCTATTTTATTAACCTCTTCTATTGAATATCCGATATTAATTAATTTATATTCATATGTTTTCTTATAATTTTTATCTTTTATAAAAGATATAATACCAAAAATAATTACTATTAAAATAACTAAAACTATAAACAGCCTATAATAATTAAATTTTCTAACAACCATATATATTTCACCTATTTTCATTATACTATAAAAATTCCAATCTTTTAAGTAAAAATAAATGACAAAAATAGACTTAATAAATGATATGAACCCCGTTTCTTGGACAAAATAGAAACGAGGTTTTTATATGTCTAAATTAAATTTTGAAGATAAAATAAATTTATATAATGATAAGCAAAATGGATTATCTTACAAAAGTATTTCTAAAAAATACAAGATAAGGGATAGTAGAGTTAAATATTTAGTAAAATTAATTGAAATACACGGATATGAAATTTTAAGAAAGTATAAAAATAACAAATATCCGAAATATATTAAAGAAGAAGCAATACAACGTGTATTAACAAATAAAGAATCAGTTTATAGTGTTGCATTAGATTTAGGACTATCTGGAGATGGGATGTTATTTAATTGGATTAAAAAATACAAAGAAAACGGTTATAATATAGTTGAACGAAAGCGAGGACGGTCAACTATGTTAAAAGTAACAAAGAAAAATGAAAATGAAAATGATAAAGAAAAAATTAAAAGATTAGAAGAAGAAAATTTATATTTGAAAGCAGAGCTAGAATACTCAAAAAAATTGAGAGCCGTTGTTCAAGCAAGGAAGAATCAACAACAGAAGAAAAAGTAAGTGTTGTTAATGAACTTCGGCTAACATATTCCTTAAAGATTCTTCTAAAAGTATCAGGATTATCTAAATCAGTTTATTATTATACTTTGGCTAAGAAAGATAAAGATGATAAAAATAAAGCGATTATAGATAAAATAAAAGAAATATTTGTTAATAATAAAGAAAGATATGGTTATCGTAGGATTACATTAGAATTAAGAAATCAAGGATATAAAGTAAATCATAAAAAGGTTTATAGAATAATGGTTAAATTAGGATTAAAACCATTAAAAAGAAATAAAAGAAAAT
>JBJEED010000010.1:0-4414 GCA_051872765.1 Bacilli bacterium
CCCCAACAATCCCAACCATCTACTGTTTGTCTTGCAAATAATTCTATTCTAGGCATATCTCCTACAAGTTCAACTATTTTATCTCTTACTATAGCTGGTTTCTTGCTATGTTCTTCTATATGAGTGTCAATTATTTGTGATACTTTATTGGATTTTCTTTTTATTGTTCCCTTTGTTCCAATTAGGCACAGTTCTGAATTTGCTCTAGTCCAATGTCCTAATCCGAAAAACCATGTATCACTAACTTTATTTCTTTTTACCCAATTAAATCCACAAGTTTTGTACTTAAATCCCCATTCTTTCATAACTTTTAGTCCATCTAATAAGCAAGGAAAAGTTACCCATAAGAAAAGGACACAATCTTTTTCTGATATATTCTTGATTGTATCCTTCATATTAACTATTTCTTCAACTTTCATTGTCTTATAATGTTTTTCTGCTGTTCCCATTCCATCTCTCCATGTATTATAATGCCATGGGGGATCTGCATAGATTATATTATATTTATTTTCCGTCTTATTTATATCTACTATCAATTAAACCTCCTTGTTTCAAATAAATATTCTCTAGGATTTATAAAATCTCCATTTTTCGATTTTCTAATTTCAAAATGCAAATGTGAGCCTGTGCTATATCCAGGATTCGGATCACGATTAGGATCTCCTCCTTGAATTCCAACAACAGTCCCTTGCTGTATTTCTTGTCCTTCTATCACATCAATCCTAGCCAAATGTGCATAGAAGGTATAATAAATTGTTCCATTTTCAGTACTATGTTTTATTTCTACACAATTTCCATAACCTTGTTGTACTCCTGCAAATACAATAGTTCCTTTTTCAACTGCTGTAATATTTGAGTGCCAAGCTCCTGCTAAGTCTATTCCTGTATGAAAACTCTGCTTTCCAGTTACAGGATGAATTCTTGTTCCAAATTCACTTGTAACAGTTGCATTTTGAACAGGCATAGGAAATGTTCCATTATATTCTAAATCTTCAATAGTTACAGTAGGAGCATAAGTGTCGTGCATTTCAACTAATGAATAATAAGAACTATCTGTAGCTTGTCCATCATCTCCAAATCCAAAGAAACTTTTTATTTTATCTATTGTTGATGTTAAAGCAAATAGTGGTATCATTATTATAAATGTAAATACCACTATTCCTATTATTATTCCTATAATTAATCTTTGTCTTTTTTCTTCATCTGTTATTTGACTTATTACTACTTTTGCGATTAATTTTGCTGTAGCAGGATCTAAAGCCATTACCTACCACCACCTTTACCAAAATACTCAAACTCAATAGGAAATATATCAAACCTAACAAATATTCTGTTTGAGCCTATGATAAATAAAGCTAAACCTCTTTTCTTTTTATATAAAAACTCTGATTGTCCCTCACTTAACTTAAATAGCTCTGTTGTTTCTTCTAAATTCACTCCATCAGTTCCCATCAATATTTTATATGTAGCCATATCAAGTATAGCTTGTCCATACATTTTTATTGAATCATCAAGAAAATCTACAATAGAATGTGAAATTATAACTAAACTTCCTTCATATTTTCTACATCTCTTTGCTACATTTCTTAAAAATATTGTTGTTTCAGGAACTCTCGGATCAATTAACAAATAAGCTTCATCACAAACTAGCATCGTTTTTTCTTCTTTATCTCTACTCATTATCTCCCAACAATAAGTTAGAATATTAAAGTATTGAGCTCTTTTTACTTTGTCATCTGCATTTTGTAAATTAAAGGTATCAAAACATACGATTTTTGCATTATCATCTATTGAAGTATAACCATTAAATAAGCCTTTTTCAGCACCAATGCTAATACCTCTTAATAGACTTCTTAATTTTTCATATATTTTTTGTTTTTCCTCATCAATTTCATTACTTGCTTTCTCTCCTAAAAGATTATATAAATCTGTCATAATAGGAAATTTATTATTTGGTATTCCTGAAATATCTGTATCCCAATCAATATTGAATCTGTTATATAATTCTTCTAATACTTCCTCTAATCGAGCTATATGTATTGAATCAAGTTCAGGATATAACAATTTAAAAAATGTTCTTAGTGTTTGAAAATGTAGAGCCATTGCTCCCATTCCTTTACTTTTATATTCAACTTCATCTGCTTCTTCATCATCTAAAGGAACTGTTTTAATTTGTAGTGGATTTATTATTCCCCCTTTACCACTTCCTACATCTATCCATTTTTCTCCTAGTTTCTCAACCATTTCTTTTTCTTCTCTTTCAGGATCTATCAAAATTACTTTAGTATTAGTCATATATTCATTTAATATTAAGTGTTTAGCAACAGTAGATTTTCCAACTCCTGCTGTCCCCATAATTACAAAATTTGAGTTTGTTCTATCTCCTCCTCTTTTCCAAGGATCAAGTATTACAATTCCTCCCTTTGTATCTCTAGCAAAATAATATTTATTTCCATCATTAAATCCTGAACTTGAAAAAGGTAATCCTCCAATCCATGTACTCTCTAACATATTTCTATCTGCAATACTTTTTACAACTGGATCTGTAATAGAAAAAGGCGACATTAACTTTAATGAGTTTTTACTCAAATTTGTTAATAATCGCCCTTTCATTTGCATTGATGTAAGCCTTGTCAAAACTGCCTTAGACCTTTGTTTTAACTCTTCTTCATCTTCTGCAATTACCATTATTGCTATTGTTACATATACTACTGTTTCTCCATTTAAATCTACTTTTTCAATTAAATCTCTTGCATCTTGTATTTCTCTTTCTGTTCTTTGTCTTAATATTTCATCTGTTATTCCTTCATATTGTGATTCATTTTGTTTTATTCCCCTGCTTATGTTTTGCATTAATGTATCTTTTTCTGTTGGAGAAATATTTAAGCAACATACTGTATTTGGTATATTTGCAATGTTTTCAAGCCATCCTATTCTTACTTTTTGAGGATATTTTGTTATTACATATACTCTTCCTAAATAATCTCCTACTCTTATATAATTTTTCCTATATTCTATTCCACCTATTGGACTTAAAATATTAAGTAATGTTTTATTTTCCATTATTCCATCTATTTCTTTTTTCTTCAAATAAACTATCCCTCCTTATTTGCAACAAAAAAAGACTATCATTTTACTGATAATCTTTTAATCTAATATAACTATTAATTTGTATTTACGGTATTTATAAAATAAATTTTTCATGTTTTCTTGACTTTATTACTATAATTAGAGTATAATAAAAATAGGAAATGACAAATCCACAAACGTGGTTTTGCCGATATAAAGATTTAATAAACCATTAGCTCGGCTAAGCAGAATGGTTTATTTTTTTTATTTATGTAGTTGCTTATCAACCCAGTTCTTATACAGAACTGCTGTCAAGGCAACGTTTAATGTTAAAGATAACATTAAGGATAATATAAAAAATAGTATCACTTTAACCATAAACATCACCACCCTTCCTACGAAAATTCGTAAAATGGTGGCAAAACCACATCTGCTAATTATCATTTCCTATGCGTATTATTTTACAATATTATTTAAAATCTGTCTATAATGTTTATTAATTTTGTCAAAATATTGACTGTTTCTAGTTTAGATTATATCACTTTATTATACAAATCATTTTAGCATTACAACTCTATCTTCAATATCAGAATCCTCTCTATGTGCATAATTCATATTTAAAAAACTATTACATAGCTGTATTAGTGAGGCTTCATCTAATATTTCCGTTTTAATATCGCATCTTTCAAACTTATTACTTAATTCCATACACCTCTTTAATAAATCTTTCTCGCAATTATCAGTTCTTTTAGAATTAATCATTATAAAGCTTTGCCTTTCAACTATTTCTCCATTTAAAGACATTCTTTGAACTTCTTTTAAATGTGTTTTTAATAATCTTTTTTGAATTGCATTATCGGTTGTACCTATTATCTCTGACAAATATTCTTGCAACGGAGAAATATCAACTGCTCTTGCAATATTAAAATACTTGATATCTTCTTGTTCTGAAGATAGTTCAGCTGATAAATCATTTATTAAATTTTCTTTTTCTCTATCTGTTAAAAGTTGTGTATTTATTGAATATATCTTTATTCCTGCAATTACATTTCCATCTCGTGTATAAATATAATTATTTCTAATATCTAATATGCCAACTTCTTCATTACAAGTTTTTTCTTTATCCTTTTTCTTAAATAGACTAAACAATATCATCCCTCCATTTATTGTAATATTTATATCTATATTGTTTTTGAATTTTACTAAACTCAATCATGTATTTTATCTGACTTACAACACATAAGTTATTATCATCTTTTGTAGTTGCTATTATTGTTCCTGCTACTCCTATGAATTCAATTACAACTGGTAGCAAAAAATTATCTTTTAATTTATAAACTATAAA
>JBJEED010000010.1:4514-20787 GCA_051872765.1 Bacilli bacterium
TAATTTTGAACTAATGCTAAAATTACAAATATTAATTCTGCAATAATTCCAAAAACTATGGTGTTTTTTATTTTCTTTTTATATGTCCCTTGAGCATCTTCATCATATATCATCTTTGTTAAACAAAATATCACTCGAAATGTAACTCCAAGTGGTATTATTACAACTCTCAATAAACTTATTATTTCATTTAGTGTTTCCATACTTATCCTTTCTTTAATTGACTAAACTTTCTTTTTATTTGACTAGACAATTCCATTGTCTTACTTGTAGTAACTATTACATTACTAATACCTCCTGTTCCTCCACCAAGCATAAACTCTTGTATGAATTTAGGAGTTTTTATCGCCATTATAATTGCTGCAATACCAAATAACATTTTTACATTTAGAATTAATATTATTGCTATCTTGCATAATATAATTTGCACTAAAACTGTTAGCACACTTTTAAATAATTTCTCTGAATAGGATTTAAAAACTCCTCCATCAGGATTTACTAGCCCAACACAAGCTAAAGGAAATCCTAATTTTAATACAAACATTTCTAAACTTCTCATAAGAAATTGTATGTATAAAACAAATAACAATATCATTGCTATTAGAGCTACTATTGCTGTAAATAACCCTGTTGTTGCTATATTTGCAATAGCTGTTGTTAAAGATACATTATCGGTAAAGTTCATCGCAGTCAGTATTGAATTTCCAAATGAAGTAGCAACTTGAATAACCCAGTCATATAGTACGGAAAAACTAACTGCCACTACTATTGCTCTTATAAAATAAACAATGTATGTAAGTGGTGGAGTATCTGATTCTCCATCAGTCCACATTACATACATATCAAAACCCTTTTTCAAAAATTTTAACACTATCAAAGAAATTGATAAGCTTAAAATTAATGCTTTTAAATTAGAAAAACTTATTACACTACTTCCAAAGTTTGTAGTTAAATAGTTTTCTGAATTAAAGCACATATCAATTAAGCCATTAAAAGCTGAATTTATAACATTATCTGCTCCACCAATTATACTGGTTATTAGTCCAGTTAAAATTGATTCCAAAAAATGTACCTCCTATTATCTATAATATCCTATGATTAAGTTAATTAATCCACTTGCAACAACTACACCTACACAACAAATTATTGCTATTTTAATTCTATTGTCCCATCTCTTTCCATCCATATCATCACTAGATGATTTTCTTAATAAATAGTATCCCACCAATAAAATTGTTAATGTTGGAGCTAAAATTAATAACCAATTAGTTAAATCTGTTATTAAATTTTGTGTACCTGTTGCAATTTTGCTGTCTTGCACTCCTGCAAAACAAGTACTTGTGCAACATAAAAGACTTGTTATAACAAGTCCTGCTTTTCCTATTTTTCTTGTATATTTTTTTATTTTTTCTTTTATCTTTTCTCTCATACATAAATTCTCCTATCTATATAAATTCCATATTCCCCATAGTTTTATATCTTCAATTTCTTTTTGCTCTCTTGCTTGTTCTCGTTCTAATCTTAGTTGCCTATTTTCTTCTTGATTTCCCATTCCAAACAATTTATTAAATCTCCACTTAGAAATATCAGGCAATTTTGTTATTATAGGATATAATCCTGCTTGAATGACTAAAACATAAGGTCTTTCTATTCTTAAAATTTCATCTTCTGTCAGTAATGCTCTGCTTATTAAGTTCATTGATTCTGAATTACTACCACTTTGATATTTTGTATAGCTACTAGATCTGCTATAACTAGAAGTAGTATAAGTTCCTAATTTTTTTGAAATTATACTTGCTGTTTCATTACTTGCTGTTTTTAAATATATCCAAGTTTGGCAGTTATCTCTGATATTTTCTGCAACTTCTTTTCCATACTTGTTATCCAGTTGTGAAAAAGATTGAAGAAATAAATTAAATCTTATTTTTCTCCCTCCTGCTACAGTAAGCATATTGCTAAAAGCAGGTATTGTTGTAAAATTTCCAAACTCATCTAATATGTAATTTACTCTTGTTTTTAATTCTCCGCCTCGTTCATCTGCACTTTCTACAAGTGATACATAATTTTGATAAACAAATAAACTTGCTAAAGAATAATAAGTCGTTTTTTCATCAGGTAAAATAATATAAGTAACTGTTTTTTCTTCTCCTGCTTGTTTTAAACTAAAATCACTTTTGCAAGTCATTCCATATATGCTTTTACTTGTAAATAATCTTAATGTTGTTAAAGCAGATGTAAAAAAAGAGCCTCTAGTTTTTTCAGGTGCAATCCTTGCAATATTAAATATTGTACTTGAAGGATGATCAGGTGGTAAATTTTCAATATATTTATTTATCGGCATTGTCTGTCCTACTGTTCTACACATTTCTGAAATAAAAGAATACACATTTGTTAAATTTTGATATTCAGGATGCTCTTTATTGTCAAAAACAACACTCATGATTGCTCCTGCAATAACTGACATCTCTCCATCTCTCCATATTTTTTCCATTTTTGTATCTTCATTTCCTACTAAGCTTTGAGTAATATCCCAAGTGTACTCTTCAGCTTTTCTAAAATCTCCGTTATTTACTGCATCTATAACAGGTTGTAAAAAATTATATCTTGTACTTTTTGTTGGATTTTTAAAATCTAAGGTTATTATTTTATAACCTTGTTTTTTCAAAAACTCTGAAGTGTAATGATAAATTTCAGCTTTAGGATCTGAAATAATCATACTCTCTCCTGCTAATCCTAAGTTTCCAACTGTCTGTAATACTATACTTCTTGTTTTACCACTTCTTGTAGCTCCTACAACTAAACTATGAATATTATCATCAATGTAATAAATCCTTTCTTGCTTTTTGTCCTTTTCGTATCCTACAATAATTCCACCTGAATTGAATTCTTCTGTATTTTCCCTTGATAGTGAATTACATTTAAAAAATTTTTTAAATTCTTTTTTACTCAGCCATCTTGCTGTTCCATGTTGCCCTTGCCCCATCTCTTCTGGAGTCTTTAATTTATCTGTTATATTTACTACTCCACTTTCAAAAACATTTTTACTTCCAAATCCGAAAAGAATTATAATTGTTGTTTCAATTAGCATATAGATAAGAAAAAATAGCAATAAAATCTGTTTATTTACTACTATTTGCGAAAATTCTATATTAGAAAGTTTTGAATGAATTATTGTACTAAAAACAATACTAACAGGAATATTTAATATAGATAAAAAAGCTATTATTCCGATTTTTCTTTTTCTCATTCTAATTCTTCTCCTTCTTCCATTTGATTTTCTTGTTCTAATTGAAATTTTTTAGTATATTCTTCTATTTGCTCTTTGGTTAAATCTTTAAAATCCTGATTTTTCTTATCATTACCTGTAACAATAAAAGTTCCCCTTATATTTAAACCATCAAGAGTTCTGTTTATTGGTAGTAATTTTTTATAAGCTTCCTCATCAAAAACTATTAAAACATCTTTATATTTAATAACATCTATATATTCATTACCTACAATTTTTCTTAATGTTTCAAGTCTGTTTGGAATTCTTTTTAATTCAGGATTTTTTTCATTTTCTATTATAAGAACATACATATTCTGCTTTTCAATTACTACCACCTCCTACATTTCCATATCTTCTAATTCTTCTAAGCTATAATGCATTTCCATTGCATATTGTTTTTTGGCACTTTCATTTAATTCATAATGATGTGTAATATCATTTTCATGTTCTTTTCTTTGAAACTGTTTGATTAATTCAGCCAAAGATAAAGACATACTCCTATATTGAGTATGCCTTTCGTATTTTTTTACACCTTTAATTCTTGCTTTATATTTTTCTTTAAAATATGTTTCCATATTTTCTTTTAAATACTTTTCATTATGCAATTTTCTATCTCTGCATTTATAACCTTCTGAAGTTGTATATGTAATATTTTTTCTTTCTTTAGTCCATGTAACTTTATATCCCATTTCGTTCATCACTTTAAAAAATTCAAATTTATTATTTGATTTTTCCATAGCAATATCAATACTTTTTTCTAACTTTTCTTTCCAACTAATCCCCTTTTGTTTTGCTTTATATTCATTAATTCTTATATCATCTATATTTGATTTTTCCCTTGTTATAGATAATCCTTGCTCTAGGCATAACTTATTAGAATATGCTTTTAAGCTTTCTAGATCTTTATTAGAAAATTGTATCTTTTTACCTGTTTCAAAATTTACTGTATTCACAACAAAGTGTGAATGTATGTGTTCCTTATCTTGATGAGTTGCTACAACAACTTGATAACCTTTAAAATATTTTTCTGCTATTTTCATTGCTATTTCGTGTGCTGTTTCATAACTCAGCTCATCATTTGGACTAAATGCTTGAACAAAATGTAATTTTTCTCTTCCTTTTGTTTTACCATACATATTTTTTATAGCCATCATTTCTTCATAAGCATTTTCTGCCATGCAATCTTTTCCTGAAATAAACTTATTATTAGTTTTTTCTTCTTTACAAACATAATTTAAAGTTTTCTTTAATCCGACCTTGTTATTAATGAATTTAATGATTGCCATATTTTACTTAACTCCTTTTTTACTCCTTCCAATTCAACACAAGTTATAACTCTTCCATTTGCTAGTTTTGTTAATTGATTTACATTATTTCCTAGCTTTCTTAATTGAATTACTAATTTATCAAGATCATTGATAACTACAATTTCTTTTTTAGTAGCACTTTTAATTAGATACTCTGAAATTGTTGTATTAGCTTTTACACTATTGTTTATAATCTTTGTTTTTTCTTCAGGAGTTAATCTAATTTCAATTCTTTCAGTTTTTCTCAATTACTCTCCTCTCCACCTAAAAATTTTTATGAAGGGTTTGGGGACACCTCCCCTTAAATAAGAAAAGTTGTACTTTTCGTTCTATTTGTACTTACAAATAGGAATCTTGCTTAACTTATCGCTTCGCTACTAAAATATTCATCTAGTAATTTGATTATCAAATCTGTAAATTCTTTATCGTTTTTAAATCTATCTTTGTAGATTTTCATTGCTCTTTTTTCTATTTTTCCTGTAAATTTTTCTACTTTGACTTTCTCATTTTTTATAATTTTAAGCAAGGTTTCATAACTAATATTGTTTTTCTTTAATCTAACTTTCTGTGCTTGTGCAACAGTTATTTTAATTTGTTCATCTTCAATAACTTGATTTACAATTTCTTGTTCTTCTTTATTTAAGTATGATATTTCTACTCCTGCTTTTATAGGTATTTGCTCTATATTTACTTTTTCCTGTAAAGGCTTAATTAGTTCCGTTAGTCTTATATAGTTATAAATTTGTGATTTTCCTTCTTCATTCCACTCGGTGGAATTATCGTAAAATTCGTTCATATTACTATTGTTTTGCCTATTTTTTATGATGTTGTTTCTTTGTTTATAGGCATAGCCTTTTTCAACAGGTAGTATTTTTTCCCTATTGTTTAAGTTTGTATCCAACATTATTAATGTTGCTTTTTCATCATCACAATCCACAATTTGAGATGGAATTGTGGAAAAGCCCAGCTCTTTTGCACATTCTACTCTATTATGTCCTGATATAATTTCGTATTTATCGTTTTCTATTTTTCTAACTATAATAGGCACTAAAATTCCATTTTCTTTTATGCTTTCTTTCATTTCTTCTTTTTTATTTTTATCATACATTGAAAAAGGTTGCCCTTTTTTAAAGGCAACCAACTTACTTATTTCTATATTAGTTATATTTTTATTTTCTTCCCTTCTGTTTTTTTCAGGTACTTTATCAACTACAAATTTTGATCTTATTTCATTAATACTATTCAACTTTACATCTCCATTTCTTCCTCATATTCTAATTCTTTATTAAATTTTTCTATTTTATTTATGGCTTCAAATAAATCTGTATTTTTGTCTATTTCTATATATGGTATTTTATCTTTTAAATTATTGTATATTAAAAAAGATCCATTATTAGGATCTAAAACTACTGCATAATATGATATATTTTTATTTTTTAAATCTTGACTGGTTTCTTTCCATACAAATTCATCATCTTCAGTTATTCCTGTTTTTGAAAAATAAATCATATCATTTATTCTCTTTAATATTGTTGGATTTCTAAATATATTATCTTCAGGTAATTCAGAATAATTATTTACAATATAATTATATAAATAACTATCATCCGAAAAAGCTTTTAACATATCTAATTTATTACTTTCTATGAATAATCTTATATTTTTCAACTCACCCCTCCTTTGTATAAAAAAGAGTTAGATATCACTCTAACCCTTAACTTACACATTCTACTATTAAATTAACTCCATCTTTGAATCCTTGCTTGTAATATTTTTCTAAACTAGCACAATATCTTTTTGAAACATCTTCAAGTGCATAATCAAGCATTTCTTCTATTTTATTTCTTAGTCTATCTTCTTTAACTTGCTCTATCAATTTTCTTAATTTATCTTCATTTCCATCTCGTTCTATTTCTAAAATTACATTTCTTTCTTCATCGGAAACATTTGCAAGTACTCTTTGTTCTCTGTCAAAGAAAATAGATTCTAATATTTTTTCTTCTTCCATAGCTTATACCTCCTGTATAAGATTATACTATGGTGTTTTTATATATCCAAACCCTTTTAAAAAAGATTTTAAAATTCCATATCATCTTCTTCAGCTTCATAATTGCTTACTGCACATTCTTTGTTTATGACTTCTCCATTCTCTCCTGAATAACAATGTCCTGCAAATTGCATTCCTTCTTCTTCATAAAACCAATCCAAATCAGAATTAGGATATTTTTTGCATAAAGCTTTTATAATTTCATCAGGTGGATTCCATGCTGTAAAAAATATTAGAGTCCCTTCTTGTGGACTTCCTTGACAATCATAAGCATCCCATTTTGTTCCCCAATGTTCTATACTCCAATCATACCAATTATCAGTTCCATATTTTTGTAAACAAGTATAACTTCTTATAACTTCTTCTTTAGGATACTTTTCAAATAAATACTCAACCATTTTATCAAATGTTTTATATTTTTGTTGTGCATCTTTATTAGCTTCCCATTTCGCTTCTAAAAGATCTTTATCTCCATTCAAATACAAATACATAGCTTTCTTTATAGTAGTACTCCCATCTGCTATAGAATTTTCTAGTTCTTTTGGCATAGGTATTAATTTATTAAATGTAATTTTTTCTTCTTCATAATCATATATTTCATCTAAAATTTCTTTTTTTGCTTTTACTTCATTAAAACAATGATTTGGCATAATATTCCCTCCTTCTTACATTTCCATATCATCTTCTTCAACTATTTCTTTATTTTCTAATTTATAATTTAGTTCTTTTATCTCATTTTTTAGTTTAGTATTTTCTTCTACCAATAATGCTTTTTCTAATAAATTTATATCTTCATTTTTGAATTCTTTATCTAGATTTTTGGTTTTATTCATACTTATATAACTTGCTTCTGTAACAATAATATGATCTAAAAGTTCAATATTAAATGTTTTTAATAATTTATTAGTAATATTAGTTATATGTATATCTTCTTTACTAGGATTTAGCGAATTTGAAGGATGATTGTGTACTAAAATAACTCTATCGCTTGTGCTCATTAATGCAGTTCTTATTATATTTTTCGTATCTACTAAAATTCCACAACTTGATCCAACACCTAAAAGACTTATCTTTCTAATATTATTGCTTTTATCTAAACCTATAAATATCAAATGCTCTTGAATTGCATCTTTTATTTCTTGAACTTCCTCTAACTCATAAATATCGTTTGTATTATTTACTTTTATATCCTTCATAATTTCCTTTTTTGGTTTTTTATCTATTTCTAACTCTATACTCATTATTCCTCCCAATTAAAACTCCATATCATCTTCTTCAACTTCTTCTATTTCAACAACTTCAATACTTCTATCTTTCAAATCTTGTTTTATTTCTTCTATTTGTTCTTCACTAACAGATTTGAAACCTGCATTTTCAAAGTCATCTCCTACAACAAAACAATTTCCTGCAATATAATCATATCCAAAGTCAAGATTTGGTTTTTGATTGAGAATCTTTCCTTCTTCATTACAAACTAACAATAAATCTTCTTTATAAGGTACTACTTCAATTAAACCTCCAACTAATTTTTGCTTAGCTTCTAATGTATCATCAATTTCCATTACTATTGGATCTTTTCCTACTTGTTTGTATATAACTTTTAACTTTTTTTCTGTTTCTTCTTCCATATCATACATTTCTATTATTTCTTGTAGTGAATATTTATTTAAATCTATACTTTCACTTTTATCTATATAACCGTCATCTAATAATTCAACATATCCACTCATTTCAGCATCTCTACCATAACTCTCAAAATCAAAATATCCTTCAATTCCATGTTGTTGTAACACTTCTAACAATCCTGTATCTTCAGCAAATCTATATCCATATTTCTCTTCTGCTGACATAGTCCAACTATCTATTTGATAAGAATAATAAGGTAGCTCATCTTCTTGAATAATTATATTCATTAATTCTTCAATGCTTAAATCTCCTTCTGAATTTGCATATCCTTCTATTGCTTCCATATTATAAATATTTTCTGATACTTTCGCTAATAAATTAAGCATCTTTATGCTCTCATATTCATTAACTTTATATGGTAAATCTGTTTCAAAATCATTTATCATATATTCTTCGTATTCATCATTAAGTCCAACTACTTCTTTTAAGAATTCATCAATTTCTTCTTTTTCTTTTGGTAATTCTAGCCATCCTCCTTTTAATTCTCCTTCATTATATTTTCCTAAATTACCAACCCATATATTAAGCATATTTTCTCTCCTTCCTTATAAAAAAAGAGCTAGTAATTTTATGTTTTACTAACTCTCCTCTTATATTTTTACTAAAACTTCCTTCATTAGAATTTCATCAACTAAACCATCAATCATTTGTTGATATTTCGCTATAACATACATTTCACTTGTTTTAGGTTCTTTATATTCTGTTTTTATTTCGTTTTCTAATTTTTCTTTTAATTTTAAAATATATTGTTCTCTTTCAAATATTTTCGTGTTTAGTTCTCCTGTTAATTCTAATTCTTGTTTTCTGTATGGATAATTTTTCTCCATATTACTTAAAATCATCTGCCCATATTTTCCAAAAATCATTGTTTTCTACCTTCTTTCATTTATATTATACTGTACCAATATCAGGTTTTCCAAACCCAAAAAGAAAAGAGATACAAAGTTTTTCTCTGCATCTCTACAAGTATTTCATTATACATATTATACCACCTATTTTTAGCTTTTCAAGGTGGTCTTTTTTTTGTACTCTTTTTTGTGTGTACTTTTTTTGTTACTATTTTAGTTAAACTTTTTTAAAATAAAATTGTGCCACCAATAGCGACACAATTTTTGTATTATATAAAAAATCCTTCATTTTTCAATAGTGTTTAAATTAATTTTGTGCTTATATTAGCACTTATTACAAATTTTCATCTATCACATCCTCTCTATTTATATTTAAGTCTTTTATATTATCTAAGTCAGATAAATCTTTCCCATCATATTTTTCTAAAAATTCTAGCAAAGATGCTCTTCTGACTTTTAGACTTCCCAAATTCAATGCAGGTAGATAACCTTTTTTTATTAAATTATATACATATCCTACATTTGTTTTTATTAACTGTGATACTTCTTTAACTGTATATAAAACATCTTCCAAAGATTATTCCTCCTTCTGATCTTCTGGAATTTTATTTACAAACCCTCCAATGTTTAATGGCTTCATATTTTTAATAGCATCGTCTAGTTCTTTTTCATTATGTATTCCGTATTTTTTTAATTCTTTCCATATTGTTTCATTATTCATTAGAATCTCCTTTAAGTTAATCTTTTTCTTACTTTCATAATAATCTTCATCAACTTTTTCAATGTTTTGATGCAAATTCAATTTTGAATTTATATGTTTTAATTCTAAATATATTAAATTTAACATATCATCTTTTGCATTTCTTTTTAAACTAATTCCTTGAATATATAGTCTAACCATTTCCTTATCTGCTTTTCCAATATTGCCTATTATGGATTCAGATATTTTTGGAAAATCATTTTTACTAAAAATTTTTCTCGCACCTGCTATTCCTATTCCTAAAATACGAGATAACTCTTTTGGAGTTATTGTATCAGGTGCTTCTTCCCATATCATATCAGGTGTACATTCTACTCTCATTTCTACTTCTCCCATTTATCTTTGCTTATATCATCATTTAATATTTTCTTTAGTATTTCAAGCTTTGTTTCTGCTTTTACCGCTCTTTCAACAGCCTTATCATACATTTCTTTACTTACTGAATTTCCACCAACTTTTATTCTGTATCTTCCTGATTGAGTTACTTGATATTCAACTTGATTTGTTGCGATTAAATTTAATACATTTTGATGTCCTAATTTAAATCGCCTCATATATTCATTTAATGTTATATATTCTTCCATTATTCTTTTCCTCTCTTATTTTGTGTGGTAGGTCGCATTTTTTTGTATAATATTTTCTTTCATTTATATCTGCATATTTATAAAACTTACTCTTTATAATATTATAGTTCCAATTTCCTCCTTCTTTTTTGGGAGGAACTGCACTACCAAAATCAAATCTTTGCAATCTCAATCCTGCTCTTATATATTCTGCATTTTTTCCTATAATCTTACCTGCTTGTTCAGGTGTTAATGTTTCAACTCTATAAACTTTCTCTTTCATTAGAAATTCTCCTATAACTCAAAATTTTTATTAATTTTCTTTTGTCCTTTTGCACTTATACCATTCTCTTATTGCACTACCTAAAGCTACTTTTTCTTTTCCATAATCTTCGCTTGGGAAATCTTCAGAATTATAAATACTTAATGCTGTAGGTACACTACATCTTCTTAATTTGGCAAATTCAGTCGGTGTATAAAAAATATTATCTTGCAATTCCCTTTTGGTATTATTCTCTAATGGTATATCTTCTGTTATTTTTTCTTTCACAAAATCACTTCCTGTTCGATTATTAAATTACTTACCTGAGTTATTTTAAGTATGCAAAATTAGATAATTCCAAATTTTAAATATATTCCCTCAATTTGCATCGCCTCCATTCTCCTTCTATTTATGTGTCGTGCCGCAAAACTATTTTTATTATATAATGGCTATATATCAAATTCCAAACCCTTTTTTATAATTTTTCAAAAAAAATAAAAGCCTCAAACTGAGACTTTACATTATAAATTTTTAATTTCATTATTTTTTTCATCTATCCATTCATAATCTTCTTTATTTCCGCCTACTCTACAATAATCATTTCCTCCATCTATATAGCATGATTTACAACTACACATTTTAAAATCGTGTCTATATTTGCTTTCTAATATATCTCCACACTTTTTACATCTTATTTTTGCTCCCATATACTTCTCCATTTTATTCAAAATCTTTAACTTTAATTTTTACAATAACTCTATTTCCTGTCCTATCTTTTAATTCCTTTATTGGTCTGCCTACTAAACCTTCAATTGCTAGTTCTTCTTTTGATATTTTACTTAAAGGATTTGATTTCACATAGCTTACAGCCTCATCTATTGTAGCACACAAATGAACTGGAACAGATTTTATACCAAAATATTCTGCAATATCTTCTACACTTCCTCTAGGTTGCCAATTTCCTTTTATATAAACATCAAATAATATAAAATCTTGTCTCTCCGAATATTTTGATCCTACTTTTTGTATTTTATTACCGATACCCTTCTCCTACTAGCATCACTGGCATATCTCCAAATTTTTGTTCAAATAATTCTTCATTTACTTCTCCACCAAATAATTCAAATAATCTATTTGTTAATTCTGCTGGTATTTGTGCATTATCAGTTCTTCCAGCAAAAGTTACTCTATGTCCATCCCATAATATCCTTATATTTGTTCCATCTATTTTTTCAGTAAATTCCCATAAATTATCTTTTAAAAATTCTATTGTTTCATCTGTAAATTTTCCCTCTACCAATTTTTTTGTTGATGGTATTCTTTCGTATAAACTTTTAATTTTATGATATTCCTCCATATCAATTTATCTCCTCTCTAATTAAATTTTTAGCATATCCATAGATTCAAAATATATGTAAGCTTCTTTAAATCCTAATTTAAAAGATTCTTTTAACTCAATCATATTAATCTCTTCTTGTAACTTTAGTATTTCTATAATTGCATTTTCTTCTTCATCATTTAATTTAGTTTTCTCTCCATCTTCTAATAAAGTTACTACATTAGGATATTTATTTTTGATTTCACAAATAGCTTTGTTTATTTTTTTATATTCAGATCCTAACATTATTCTCATTACCCTTTGATTTTCAAAGTAATCTGCAAAATCATCCGTATATTGATCAAAAAATCCTTCGTCCAATTTTTCCATATTTTTTCCTCCTTTCCTTATTTTTAATCATTATACAGTGAGCATATATCAAATCCCAAACCCTTTTTGAAAATTAAAGTAAAAATCCGCAGTCAATTAATAACTGCGGATTTTTCGTTTAATTTTTAATATATTACTATTTTATTCTATTTTTTATTTCTTTAATTTCTTCAATTGATATTTCTGTAATTTTAGAAATAGTTTCAATATCTATATTATAGTTAATCATATTTTTTATTATGTTTTCTATTCTAGAATCAATAATGTTTTTAGCTTTTTTATTTTCTAAAAATTCTTTTAAATCTTCATTAGTTTTTATTTTACTATTATGCCATGATTCTGCTACTGTTAAGACATAATTATTATTTAATTTATTTTTATCATTACAGTATTTGAATAGTTCTTCTATAACTTCTCTTGAAAATCCATATACATTAAACATTTTATCTATATCGCTGTACCAACTAAGTGACATTACACCACAAAAATATATTTGATTAATCTTTTCAATGCATGATTTTATTGTTTCAATTTTTTCTTTTTCTAAATTATCACTCATAATATTTCTCCTTATTTATTGTAATATATCATTCTGCAAATTGTAACTCCATAATCTATAAGAAATTCCTTTTGATTATTAGTAAAATTATTTCTTTCTTCTAGGGACTTTTCTGAAGAATGTCTAAAACATTGAATTTTATGTCTATAATCTATTATCATTTGTTCATTAATAATTCCTGTAGTAATTAAATTATAATCTAATGAAATATATTTTTTATCTTCTTTTAACATATACTCTATTACATTTGCAATTTCTTTTAGTTTTTCATCTATTGCCATATTTTCAAACTTAGCACTACGAGTTGATATATTTTCAAATAATATATTTAAATCATCTCCAACCATAGTAGATTTTTCTTTTGAAAATGTGAAAGCCATTATAATTTGCCTTCTTGCACTATAAGGAACATCTCCATTAGGTTTTGTTTTACCTTGTGAAACTGCTCTCATTCTTATCTGCTTATATGTAAATTCATAAGGATCTAATGGTGGTCTTTCTAATAAATGTGGAAATTCTTTAAGTACATATCCTGCTTTGTTCAAGTAATATAAGATAAGATGAAATAATCTAGTATTTTCTTTGCTTGTTTCAGTATTAGGTTCACACAAATATTTAAACTTTTCTATCAATTCTTCTTCATCATAGAATATATATTCTAAATCATCATTAGTCTCATCATCAGTATTCATGCCCCAAAATTCATTAAAGCTTCTTTTTTCTCTTTCAGGTTCTACTACTATTTCATCATAAAATTTATAATAATATTCATCTTTTGTAACATTTTGTTTGTAAAATTCTAATATATTCATAATTAAACCTTTCATTTTTTGATAATTATATCATAAAACCTTTGTATTTTATATAATTATTTAATATTATTCATTTTTAACAAACCTTCTAGTGTTGCTAAAATTCCAATCTCAAAATAAATATCTTTCAAATAACTCCTTACTGTACTTTTAGAAATATACAATTCATCTGCAATAATATCTTCAGGAATATTACCAAAAAACTTATATTCAACTATTTTCAATTTAGTTTTATCACATTTTCTAAAATCTTGAAGTACAGTATCAATTAATTCCTTCCACTTTTTATATTCATTTATTTTGCCATCTATACTAATATTTTTTATTGCTTGTCCTTCAGTTCCTCTACTAATTTTATTTTTACTTCTTATTGAAGAATTTATATCTCCACCTTCAGTAGTATCTTTTTCTAATTCTAACTCATTTATCAATCTATCATATATTGGGTATTCATGTAATTTTTTTCTAATAATCTTTTTTACCTTTTTAGTAACCACTTTGTACCTCCTAAAATAAAAAAATCACAACTCTTTAGTTGTGTTACATATCTAAATCCATTTCATCTTCTTCAGTATTTGCTGAAGTAAAATTATTATTTTCATATAAACTATCTAAAAATTCTTTAGGATATTCTCTTTGTTCATAATTATTAAAGCTTTTATCTTTAGTAGCTTTATTATCTTTTCTTGCTTCCAATTCTTCAACTCTTATAATTACCCATCTTTTTATTGTTGCATAATCGCTCTCATACTCTACTCCCTTTGATTTCTTATATAAAGATAATTCTTCAATACATTTTTTGGTTTTGTTTTCTCCGTATTCTTCTAATAATTTTTTATATTCATAATCATAAAGAAATACATTTTCATTAAACTTTTCTTTGCTGACTGTGTGTGTATTTATATTATTATCTATTATATTATTATCTTTGACTTTTTCATCAATACCCTCTTGATTTTTTAGTATATAGGGGTATTGATTATTTAGTCTATAGGGTACATCATTTGGAAATATTCTCCTACAAATTATCTCTTTTTTCTCGTTTCTCATTATATCTACAAAAACATAATTATTCCTTCTTAAATCAGTTATCCATCTTGAAACTGTTACAGGATCTACTCCTAACTTTTCTCCTAAATATTTATTAGAAGCATAACAATAGCCTTCTTTATTTGATAAAGCTGTTATAAGAGCATAAAGCAATTTTTCATTAGGTTTTAATCGTTCATTAAATAGAACAGTAGCAGGTATTACTGCATAATATCCTATTCTTTGTATTTCTTCATCTTTCACAATGGCTATCACTTTCCTTTCCTGCAATTATACAAGCATATAATATCAAGCTTATATTTGCTCCTACTATTAGTCCTATAATTAATCCTATCCAAAACATTTTTATTACCTCCATATTTAAACCAAATTTCTCATTTTCGCATTTTTATACACGAACTCAATTAACTTGTCCTTTATTATTTTTTGTTTCTTAAAATCGAATTTAAGAGTTTGTTCAATCTCATCTTTAGATTTCTTTTGAAAATATTTTAGATTTATAAAATCATAATATTTCGGATATTTTTTCAACAAAAAAGCAAGTACCTTTTTTATAAGTACTTGCCATCTCTTAAATTCTAGTATTTTTTTATTTTCTATTATCTTAATAACTTGATTTTCTAAAGTATTATTGCATACTGTTATTCCTTTTCTCCATGCACTCCCACTTATATTAACACTATTTATCAAGCCATCTTTTATCTCATCAATTAGTTTATCTATATTACTATAGTTATATAAATAATACTCTATCTTTTTGTAATCAGTTTTATTCATACTGCCCTATTCCTCCTTCTAGTAATTTTTCTAGTTCAAGAAATAGGTAATCTTCATCTATCTCATACATATTATTTTCAATAAAATTCATTATTGTATCTTTTATGTAATTGTCATTATATAGCTCAAAGTCATTTATATAGTCTCCTAATTCTTTCTTATTATATGCTAATATAGAATTGCATATAATATCAACTTTATCTTCAGCATTATAAATTGCAATTTCTATTTCTTCTAATATTTGTTCAAATAACTCTAGCATATTATTTAATTCTTCTACTTGTGTTATTCCATCTTGTGACATCCTAAGCCATTCCATAAAATAATAATCCTCAATAAATTCATCATATTCTTCATATATATTTTCTAATTTATATGATATTCTTTTTAATCTTGCAATTTTGTTTATTTCATTAATTAATTTATCAATTTTCCCTTTATACATATAAAACCTCCAAAAAAAATAATCCCAAATGCCTTGAGATTACTTAGTATATTTCACTTCACTTTAATATTATTTCTTTCCCTTTATTTTCCCTTTATGAAACAAATTTTAATGATTTTTAACGGTTTTTAATGTACTTAAATGGATTACTTCAAAATTTATAAAAGTCCCTATTTTTCAA